>JAQVQJ010000085.1 GCA_028701635.1 Clostridia bacterium
CGACTACCATTCCTAAAATATAAAGCCCAAAAATTATAAGAACATTTGATGCTCCAAAAAATGCCCCTCCAATAACTGCATAAATCGGTAGCTTAGCCGAGCAACTCATATATGGAGTTAACAATGCTGTTTTTATTTTTGCATTTTTGTCTTCCATATTTCTAGCTGTTAATGCGGCGGTTGTTGCACAACCAAATCCCATTAAAAGTGGGTATATACTTTTCCCACTCAATCCCACTTTGGCGAATATGTCTTCAAATAGAAAAGCTATTCTTGCTAAGTATCCGCTATCTTCAATTAACGAAAGAAAAAAGAATAAAAGAATTACCTGTGGCAAGAATGCTAAAAGTGAACCTACTCCGCCAATAATTCCCGTTTGAACCAAATCAATAACCCAAACTATATCACAAACTCCTTTGAGCCAATTAACAATGGATACTCCTATAACATTCTGTATTAACTCTCTCAAAAAAGTTGAAAGCATAGCCCCAAATGAAAAAAATGTAAGATAAAAAACTAAAAATAAAATTATAAAAAAAATTGGAAGTGCTAAATATTTATTTAAAAAAAACTTATCTAAAAACGAACTTCCATAAGCTTTTTCTTTTGTTTTTTCTTCTGGAAATAAATTATAAATAAACTCAAATCTTTTTTTATTTAACTTTAAAAAGTTATTTTCTTGAATATATCTTTTTAAAATATCAACTTGTTGATTAGTCAATTTTAATGTATCTTTCATCTTATTATCATTCTCTAATAACCTTATTGAAATTGCATTAATATCTAAATTTTTCTTCAAGCAATTTTCATAGATAATAGGTTTTATTAAATCAATCTTTTCATCTTTTAGATAATTAAATTGTAAAATTTTATTATTTTTAACGCCATTATTTAATATCTTTTTAAAATTTTTTATATCATTTTTATCGCTGGCATCTCCAAAAAAATAATTAATGCCTAATTTTTTTAAGATTTTTTCTTTTTTTGCTATTTTTTCTTTATTTTTTCCAAATACATTAATGAAAAGAATTAAATTATTTGTTATTTCAGCAAGTTGCAATGAAAGAAACAAATTTCTTTTTAAGTTATTAATATCACAAATGTTGATAATTGGACTCTTTAAATTTTGGAAAATATATTTTGATGCCACTTCTTCTTCATAACTTAAAGGCGTCAAGGAATATAATCCAGGTAAATCAACAAGGATTGCCTTTTTATCTTCCAATAAAAATTCTTTTTCTCTCTCTTCAACTGTTACACCATGCCAATTTCCTACATGTTCGTTTGATTTGGTTAAAGAATTAAATAAAGTCGTCTTTCCTGTATTTGGATTCCCAACTAAAATAAATTTAGTATTTTTTTTTATATTTGCTGTTTTAAAAATTCGAAATATACTCATATATTTACCTTAACAAAAGCTGCTACACTAGACCTCAATGACAGAATATATCCATCTATCTCAACCAACAATGTCTTTTTTAATGCAGAAAATCCAACAATTTTTAATTTATTTCCAACAATAAAGCCTAGTTCAGTTAATCTTCTTGCAACAGAAATATGACTGCACGCTATTTTTTTAATATTGTATAATAGCCCCTTCTCGCATTTATCTAAACTTAATTCTTGCATTAAGATATCTTATGAGAAATAGAATTAGTAAATGATTTTTCCAGATTAATTTTTAAATTGTTTGTTTTTTTAATATGTAATATGTTATGATATATACGAGATATAGTATAGGAGAAGAAAATGAAATGTACATATTGCGGATATCCCGACAGTAAAGTTGTAGATTCCAGAGCAACTGATGAGTCCAATTCAATAAGAAGAAGAAGGGAATGTTTAAAATGTGGAAAGAGATTTACCACATACGAAAACATAGAAACAACACCTATATTAGTTATAAAAAAAGATGGAAGTAGACAAACCTTTGATCCTGAAAAAATTAAAAAAGGAATAATAAAAGCTTGTGAAAAACGACCGGTAAGTATGGGCCAAATTGATGCCGTTATTTTAGAAATAGAAAAAGCTTTATCTAACTCTTTAAAACAAGAAGTAACCTCAAATGAATTAGGCGAAATGGTTATGCAGAAATTAAAAGAAATCGACGAAATTGCTTACGTTCGTTTTGCTTGTGTTTACAGAAAATTTGAAGATATATCAAAATTTATTGATTTTATCAATACATTAAAGTAATCTTTTTCAACACAATTTAATTAAATTTTATTTTTATGTACTGAGTGAGAGATTGAAATTCTCACTCTTTTTTATTCTTAACATTAGTCATTTGTCCAAACGTTAAAAATTTTTTATGATGGTGGTGGACTATTACTTAATAGCCTTGCTCCCCCACGATAATTATGTGTAGAAACTGGATTGTTAACGCCATACAATTCAACCAATATGGCATCTTCTCCTATCTTACAAACTTGTGAAAAAGGAATGAAAAGCTCATTTCCACCCTTTAACAAACTAAAAATACTTTTATTCCCCGGCACAACTAATCCGGATATTTGTCCTGTCGAAAGAGTAATGACAACATCAATAATATGACCAAGCCTAGTGCCGTCAACAATATTAATAACTTCTTTACACCTTAATTCTAAAAAAGAAGATTCCAATTTTTTATTTCCTATTAATTATATATGCCAAAAATCGCCTTAATACCACAAATTTTGCGAAATCAATTTAAACCTCACCACTAATATATCATTTTTTAACTTTATTGAACTCTTACTATCTCAGGATTAATGTTGAGATTTCTCCATTTCGCTCCGCTCCAGTCGAAATGACACAAAACATAACTTGTGCTAGAATAGCGACAGAAAAAATGCATAACATCTTAATTCAAACCTATAGAAAGTACTAGAATTAAACAATAAAATAAGCCATCAGGCGAGGCTCAACAATATTTTTGAGGAGGAGTTTACTAAACGTAAGTGAGGACTATTCTCAACCAACCTTAATCTCAATGGAAATAAAAAAACTCGTTAGGCAAGGCTCGGCGCATTCTAGCGACAGGAGTTTACTTTAGGTAAACGACTGGTGCTAGAATAGCGACAGAAACAAAGCATAACGAGATTTTTTTATTTCCATTTTAGTTCATTATTAGGATTACTAATATTATAGGTCTTCTTTTTGTTCTCTTATAAATGAAATTCGAAAGAACTTTTTTAATGTTGTTTTTTATTTCATTTGGATCAAAAGAGCGTAAATCTTGCTCTCTTAATGCCGAAGAAATAGCAAATCTAGCATCGGAAACAAACTGCTCTGACTCACTGTCATAAACTACTCCGCGAGTAATTATAAATGGATCAAACTTTGCTTCACCAGATATATTAGACATATTTAAAACTGCAACACAGAATCCTTCTTCAGACAACTGCTTTCTTTCTCTTAAAACGGAACTATCAACATCTCCCATTCCAGAACCATCAACCAATCTTATTCCTGCAGTAACAAATCCAACTTGTTTCAAGTAATCTCTTCCCAGTTCAAATTGAGCTCCGAGTTCAGGGAAAAGAACATTTCGTGGATTGATTCCCATAGAAATAGCAAGTTCTTTGTGAGTTTTTAAATGACGATATTCGCCATGCACAGGGATAAAAAATTTAGGACTAACTAACGCGTGAATTGTTTTTAATTCTTCTTGACATGCATGTCCCGAAACATGAACTTCTTCAAGTTCATCATATATAACGTCAGCGCCTTTTTTCATAAGTAAGTTCATAATATTATAAATCGCTTTTTCATTTCCAGGAATTGCAGAAGATGAGAAAATAATACAATCATTATCTCCAACTTTTATTTTATTGAATTCTCCGGCTGCCATTCTAGATAGAGCGCTCATAGGCTCTCCCTGGCTTCCGGTTGAAATGATTAATACTTCCTTATCTTCATATTTATCAAGTTTTTCTATATCAATTATATTATCTTTATTGAATTTTAATTCTCCAATTCTTGCTCCTGCCTCAACAACGTTAACCATGCTTCTACCTGCAAAAGCAACTTTTCTTTTAAACTTTTCCGCCAACCATAAAAATTGCTGAATTCTATGAACATTGGAAGCAAAAGATGCTAGGAAAAGTCTTTTATCCTTATTTGATTCAAAAAGTCTTTCTAGTGTTTTTCCAACGTTGGCTTCACTCATTGTATAGCCTTTTCTACATGCGTTAGTACTATCTGCCAATAATAGACTGACTCCCCTTTTACCTAATTCGCCAAATCTCGTTAAGTCAGTAACAACTCCATCAACAGGCGTGAAATCAATCTTGAAATCACCAGTATGAATTATATTTCCAACCGGAGTGTTAATACATAAAGCTACCGCTCCCGGTATTGAGTGGCAAACTTTAATAAATTCTATTTGGAAATTACCAATTTTCAATAAAGTCCTAGGTTTAATTGTAACCGACTTGTAGTCAATCTTTCTTTCACTCATTTTATTTGATACAAGTGCAAGTGTCATAGGAGTTCCATAGACAGGAACTTTTAAATCATTAAGAACATAAGGCAATCCGCCAATATGATCTTCGTGCCCGTGAGTAAGAATAATCCCTTTTAATTTTTGTTTGTTAGCTAATAGGTAAGAAATATCTGGAACTATCAAATCAATCCCTGGATATTCAAAAGTTGGGAAAGCCAAACCACTATCTATAACAATCATTTCGTTGTCATATTCTATTGCGGTCATATTCTTTCCAATTTCACCAATTCCACCTAAAAATGTAATTTTTACTGCCTTTTCATTAGGCTTTCTTTTAAATTCATTTTCACTTTTTATTTCTTCATTTTTATTTTCCATGTTTTTTTTCATGGGTGAAATATCAACTTTTCTATTTTGTTGATTTTCTCTCCTTTGTAATTTTTTAGCCATATTTCTAGCTAATTCCCTTTTTTTTCTCATTTCTATTTCATTTTCTAAATTTAATAATTTAGCATCACTAGAAATAGAATCTTTTGCACTTAACGTGCCATTCTCTTTTTCCATTTTTTTTCCTTTTATATTTTTTTGTTTTTTATATTGACGCCTAAAATAAGACGAAAATTACTTTTTATTATGTTATATAATATTTTTAACTTTATTAAAATAATCGCGTTCTTCTAATAACTTTGGCTTTACTATTGTGTCTAAATCAACATAGAATCTCATACCTTGACTACCATAAAACATTACCATTTCAAATACATAGAAGAACATTGCTGCCAAAGGTATAGTGATAAGTAACGCGTAAGTCCCAAATAGATAACAAATAGCGAAGATTATCAAAGTCATAAACATCGATGTTGAAAACACCTTAAAAAATCTTCTAAACACTGCCTGTATCCCCTTTCCAAAAGCCACAAACATATTATAATCATAAACGACTATTGCTGGCATCCACCCACTAAATAACGTTTTCTTAAAAGAAATCAGTAATATGAGTGGGAGTATTATTATGATAGGTAAGAAATAAACTAATATTCCGCCGATTGTAACCAGGTTAAGTGTGAAGTAAAGCACAACGAAAATTGCAATATTTAAAGGTAAGTGGACTAAATTCTTAAATAACTGATAACGAACTGATCTACCCAACATACTAACATAGGAACCTGTAAAATTATACTTTGTTAGACTAGACATATAGCCGAATAGAGTGTGCCCTACTGGTAAATCTGCAAGTCCAAATAATACCGGAATTAAGTAGAAAAGAACGAAAACAAGGTAGATTGCCACCCAAACATTAGACACAAACAATGCGATTATACTATTAAAAATTGAAACAAACAGTAGATTTAATTCAGCTACAAAACTGAAAAAATTAATTGAAACATTGAACGAAGTAAATAATTCAACTAAATTATTTAAATCTCCAGTGGAGTTTAACGCACTTCCTAACACTCCAAAGAAAGGCAGTAATAAGCCAACAACAACACCTATAACAATAATATAGTAAAGTATCAACTTCCAAACGGTTGAGAAATTAGCAATTAGCAACTTAATGGAATTTCTA
>JAQVQJ010000086.1 GCA_028701635.1 Clostridia bacterium
CATATCCCTGTAAAAGTTTTCCTGCAAAAGTAGAATCATATTCATTTGAAAGCTTCCCAAAGCCGAATGATTTGTCATAAAGTACATCAAACCATTGTGTTTTTGAATATAATGCTTTTATAAACTTACTACTTTTTTCGTTATAAGGAAGAATAAATTTAATTTCAGCATAGGAACTTTCGATTAAATCTGCAAAATTTTCTGGATTTATATCATTAAATTCATACCCACTTCCAACAAAATTCAATTGCATCCTAATCATTTTTTTATAACTTCTATAAAGAAAATAATTTAAATTCTTTGGAAGTTTTCCTTCAACAATTATTTCTTTATTCCAATCACCATTTACATGTAAGGCTAAATTTTTAATATTTTTTTCTTTTTGTAAAGCTTCAAAAAGGTCTGCGACCCAAACGTATCTTGGCATATCTTCCATACATTTATTACTTGAAACCCCAACGCCAATTTCAACATTTGGATTTTTTTTAAGGAAGTTAATAAGGTCTTTTTCTTTTAATAATTCATTTGCTCCACAGCAGGAAATTGTTTTAATGTTTAATTTATTCATATATCCTCTTTTTTATGTTAATATTTTAACATAAAAGATATTGATTTTCAATGATATTTATTTTCTTTTCATTTTTAAGTTAATGTTGTATAATAAAGTCAATAATATTGGAGGAAATATGTTTTTAGAAACGAGTGAAAGTTTAGAAAAAGTGTTGATGGAAGCGAGTTCGGTTGCCCTTCGTTTTGGCGGAGATATGGTTGAGCCAGAACATATTCTTTATGGTCTTGCTAAAGTCCCACGTGTTGCTAAAAAAATATTAAAAGAAGAGGGTATAACAGACTCTAAAATATTAAATATATTTAAACAAAATAATGAAGAAGAATCTTTTTTTGACAGCGTAGTTCTTACCCCAAATGTAAAAGAAATTTTCAAAATTGCACAAACCATAGCAATGCAATTAAATCATAACTTTTTAGGTACTGAACATCTTCTCTTGGCTTTGTTATCATCTTCTGATAGCTTTGCTTTGAGATTAGTGAACAGCTATTTTAAAGTTAATGTCAATGACTTAAAAAATAAGGTCGTTACATTTTTACAAGGTGGAAATGCACAAGATAATAATGTAAATGCAGAAGGGATTGCAAGTCAAGAAAATCAGTTAAAATCTACTTTACCAGAAAAATTACTCGACATTGGTTCTGATTTTACTTTAAAAGCTAAACTTGGGAAAATTGACCCTATAATTGGAAGAGAACAGGAAATTGAAAGATTAATAGAAATTCTTTGTAGAAAAACAAAAAATAATCCTTGTTTAATCGGGGAAGCGGGAGTTGGAAAGACAGCAGTTGTTGAAGGACTAGCACTTGCAATAGCAAGGGGTGATGTACCAGAACTTCTTAAAAATAAGGACATATTTTCACTTGAGATTGGAAGTTTAATGGCAGGGACAAAATTTCGTGGAGCAATGGAAGAGAAATTAAAAGATGCCATAGAAACAATAATTGCAAACAAAAATATTATTGTATTCATTGATGAAATTCACACACTTGCACAAGCTGGCTCGGAGAAAGGGGAAACTAGTCCGGCAGATATGTTAAAACCATATTTATCAAGGGGGGAATTACAGACAATTGGGGCGACAACAACTGATGAATACAGAAAATTTATTGAAAAAGATAAAGCGTTAGAAAGAAGATTCCAGCCTGTTATGGTTAACCCTCCAACTATTGAACAAACAATTGAAATTTTAAAGGGATTAAGAGATTCTTATGAGGCATTCCATAAAGTCAAAATCACTGATGAGGCAATAGAGGCGGCATCAAATTTATCAGATAGATATATAATGGACAGAAGTCTACCAGATAAAGCAATTGACTTGATAGATGAAGCTTCAAGTAAAGCAAAAGTAAATTTTAACCTAAAACCAAGTTCAATTAGAGAAAAAGAAGATAAGTTAAAGCAATTGTCAGCGGCTAGAGATGAAGCTAGCCTTGAAAGAAATTACGAAAAGGCAGCGAAATTTCAATCAGAAATTGCTAAACTTGAAGATGAAGTTGAAAAACTAAATAAGTCATTAAATAGAAATGATAAAAAGGTTAACTCCATCGGTGCCAATGAGGTTGCTGATATAGTTTCTCGCTGGACAGGAATTCCTGTAACAAAAATTACAGAAACTGAAAAAGAAAAATTAGTAAATTTTGAAAAGATTCTACACAAGAGAGTAGTTGGGCAAGATGAAGCGGTTGAAGCTGTTTCAAGGGCAATTCGTAGAAGTAGAGTTGGATTACAAGATACAAAACGACCAATAGGTTCTTTCCTATTCATGGGACAAACTGGTGTTGGAAAGACAGAATTATCAAAAGCGATTGCTGAAGCAATGTTTGATAATGAAAATAATCTAATTCGTATGGATATGAGCGAGTTTATGGAAGCACACTCAGTAGCAAAGTTGATTGGAGCACCTCCGGGCTATGTTGGATATGATGAAGGCGGACAACTGACCGAGCAAGTTAGAAGAAAACCATATTCTGTTGTTCTTTTCGATGAAATTGAAAAAGCACATCCGGATATTTTCAATGCACTTCTTCAAATTTTAGATGATGGAAGATTAACAGATTCGCAAGGAAGAACGGTAAACTTTAGAAATACTATTATAATTATGACAAGTAATGTTGGAGCAACTGAAGTTTCTCAAAGAAGTAGATTGGGATTTGGTGATGAGAATAATAGTGAAATATCTTATGATGATACTAAAAAAATATATATTGATGCACTTCGAAAGAAATTTAAGCCAGAATTTTTAAATAGAATTGATGTAGTTTGTGTATTCCATGCCTTAACAAGCGAAGATTTAATAAAAATCGCAAAGATGATGATGAGCAACATAAATAAGAGATTACAAAAGCAAGGAATTGAATTAAAATTGACTGAAAGAGGCTTGAGTTATATCGTTTCGCAAGGGACAGATAGCGAATATGGCGCTCGCCCATTAAAAAGATTTATTCAACAACAAATAGAAGATAGAATTGCTGAAAAAATATTACTTGGAGAGTTAGAAAAATCAGGGACAATAGTTATTGATTTTGATAAAAATAATTTAATTTTCCAAAACAGCAATGGGTAACTATTCAATATTTAGGTTTTGAGTTACTGTTGTTAGATTAAATCCGGCATTTTTTAAGTGTTCAATAATTCTTGGAAGAGCTTCGGCAGTATTTTCGGTTGGGTGCATTAAAATTAAATTCTCACCATAAGCATTTATTATTGCTCGTTGGTATATTATTTCGGCATCTTGGTCGCGCCAGTCAATTGTATCTCGTGTCCACATTATTGTTTTATAGCCTAACGATTCTGCTATTTCAAGGGTTGTGTTTGAAAATGAACCGCTTGGCGGAGCAAAAAGAGTCATATCAATGCCTAATTGCTGTTTAATTAAATCGTGAGTATTTGAAATCTCTTCTGTGTTACGTTCATAGGAAATGGTTTTATGGTCTTTATGATAATAGCCGTGATTGGCAATTTCATGCCCATCATTGCTAATTTTTAGTAATAATTCGGGGTATTTTTCTGCCCAAGTACCACCAATAAAAAAGGTTGTTTTAACATTATTTTCTTCCAATGTTTCCAAAATCGAATCTAAATACTCGTTTCCCCAATATACATTAAACATTAAAGTGATATTGTTTGATGTAGTATCGCCATTATAAATAGCTGTTTTATCTGTATTGCTAAATGCACTCAACGCATCACTTGTGTATGTTAAAAAGAAAAGCCCAATCAAGAGAAAGGCAATAATACCATTAGCAAATATGTTCCTAAAACTTCTTTCAGGAAGCTTTTTTGCATTAAAAAACCCAAACATTTTCATATTGTATGATATGCTCGGGCTTTTTGGTTATTGCAAAATAATTATTTTTTTGATATTTCTTCTATTAAAATTATTAATTTTCTTAAATCTTCTTTATCAGTTATAACTTTTTGCACTTCATTTATTGTCCTTAGTTTAATTATCCTTTCTTTTTCTTTTACTAAATTATATGCAACTAAATTAAGTGGAGAACTACAATAAGGACAAAAATTATAAACTTGATCAGGTATTACTATATTTAGTTCCCTACCACATCTTTTACAAAAAGTTTTCTTATTTTCTTTTTTAATTCCAAAATTCATAATTACTCGAAACTAAACGAAGCGGGTTCTTTTTTTCTTCCCATTTCTTCCTTTAATTTTTCTTCTCTCTTTTTATATATTTCTTGTAATATTGGAGATTGTTTATTTTTAATACTTTCTTCAATCTTAGCATTAAGTTTTTTCGTTAAATCTTCTCTTATAAATTCGCCTTTAAATAAAACTTCATTAAGCTCTTGATATAATTCAGCATCGAAATAGCTGTCATAATTCACACCAATGTTAAGTTGAAGAGCCATTCTATCCCAATAATCATCTTTAGTTACATTACTTTGTTTAGAATTTTGTTGATGTAAAGCTGGATTTTTTTGCTCAATTTTTAATTCAATTACTTTTTGATTAACTGTATAAAGGTTGTCTTTTTTAACAATTTGTGGCATATCTGTATAACCTGCTACACTTATCCATTTAACGTCTTTATATCTTGATAATAAAGGATTTTCCATTGATCTTTGAATTTTTCCTTTTGATAGTGATTGCGAAGAACTTGTTTCAATAACAAAAGTCTTTTCTCTGTTTAATAAAAAATTGTTTTTAATTTTGTTTAAAATAGCATTTCTTGTTACTGATATAGGACGCATACTAGTAAATAGTCCATACATAATTTGATCGGTAAAGTTAGTTAATTCATTGTTAAATACGAAATCTAACTCAACCTTAGTGTCTGCATAATATTTATTTGATACTCCAAGATTTTTTGCTATTACTTTAGTAGTTTCAATTGGATATGATAGTTTTCTATCATCCTTAAACTTAGTTTCATTTATTCCATCATAAATTAAAAGGATTTTATTTTTATCTGCTCTTTTTAAGATTTGTGATAAATCATTTATATACCTTCTAGCTAAAGACGCTTTCTCATCAGTTTTACCAGCAGGGTAGTAGATTAAATTTCCGCAAATAGCAAAAGCTCCATCTTCCATATCATTTATTCTTTTAATGTGTTCATCTAAAAGTTGTAATCTTGGAGGCGCCTCATCATTCCCATAAAATAAATTGCTTATAGGAAGAATTTTTAGCGAATTAATATTTTTTGGAAGATTAACTGTATTAAAATTACCTTTGGTTTCTCTTTCAATAACCAATTTTTTTTCATAATTTCTTTTAATTATTCCATTATATGTTGGTCTCATATTCCTCCTATGCTGTATATTCTTCGATCAATGAACTTATTCTTCTATCATTTTCTGTATTTACATTTTTCTTTAATTCACTATATCTTGTTTTAAATAATTGTGATTGTCTATTTGCTTCTGCCCATATTTTGTTAGGAATAGGTGTAACATTGCAGTAAACACTTGTCTTATCTAAGAATCTTCTTTCTTTTTGTGTTGAATCGAGTAAATAAGGATTTTGCATTGTTCCTATATTAATTAATTTTAATTCATTTGGAGCTGATTCAAATCCTTTGTCTATAGCATAAGCTTCACTTCCCATAGGGGCAGGAAGTATGACTACACTAAGGTCATCATAAGCTTTTCCGCCATTTATAAGATTTTTTACTCTATAATCCGCCAATATATCTTGATGAACATGTCCAAAAATAGCTAATCTGGCACCGTACTCAGAAGCTCTCTTCATACCTTTGTCTAACTTTGTACCATCTCCACCAATAAAAGAAGTGCCATGTTCTACAAATATAACAAAGTCTTTATATCCATCTTTATTGTTAGCTTTTAGTCTAATTGTTATTACACTTGCGTATCGTGCATATTTTTTGTAATATTCAGTTCCAGCAAGG
>JAQVQJ010000087.1 GCA_028701635.1 Clostridia bacterium
CTACTATGAAAAAAGAAGTTTATTTATACCCAATCCCATACGAAGCTTACACAGATTGGAAAATAAGAAAATATGGTTTTCATGGAACAAGCCATAAATTTGTCTCAGGAGAGATGGCAAGAATATTAGGAAGAAAGTTAAAAGATTTAAAAATCATTACAATTCATCTTGGTAACGGTTCTAGTATGACTGCGATAAAAGATGGGAAAAGTGTTGATACATCAATGGGTTTTACACCAGTTGAGGGTTTAATGATGGGAACTCGTTGCGGAGATATAGATGCGACAATCCCTTCGTTTATAGCGGAAAAATTGAAGTTAAAAAATAATGAGACTATTGATTATTTAAACAAAAAATGTGGAATTATGGGAATAAGCGGAGTAAGCAGTGACATGAGAGATGTAAACAAGGCGGCTGCTGAAGGAAATGAGAGAGCAAAACTTATAGTTCCTATGCTTGCATATAGAATAAAGAAATATATTGGGGCTTATGTGGCTGCAATGAATGGTGTTGATGCAATTGTGTTTACCGGTGGAATAGGCGAGCACCAAGAAGATTTACGCGATATGGTTATGAGAAATATGGATTATTTTGGAATCGATTTTGATTTTGAGAAAAATAAAATTGTTTCAAGAGGAACAATTGAGGAATTAACTAAACCAGAATCAAAAGTTAAAGTATTTAGAATTCCAACAGATGAAGAGTTAGTTATCGCAAGAGATACTATAAATTTAGTTTCATAAAAATAATAAAAAATATTGACAAACAGGGTATTTATGCTATAATGACATAGCAAAAATGTAAATTCCTTACAAATAAGATGCGATTAAAGGAGGATTCAAAATGGCAGTTCCAAAAACTAAAACCTCGAAAGCGAGAAGAGGATCAAGAAATTCAGCTAATTATAAAATAACACCCCCATCATTAGTTGAGTGTTCAGAATGTCACGAACTTAAAACTGCACATAAAGTTTGCAAGAAATGCGGACACTATGATGGAAAAAAAGTTATTGAGGTACAAAAAAATAAAGAAAATAAAAAATAAATAAAAAAATCCATTAGATAATCTGATGGGTTTTTATTTATTATATAAAAAAGGACGACCAAAAAGTCGTCCTTTTTATGTTTTAATTAATAATTTATAGCCCAAACAAATGCAAAAAGTCAACTGGGAAGAATGTAGTAAATACATAGAATGCAGCGACTAATAATAATAAGATTGTAAGAATTATTCTAACTATACCTTTTCCTATAATGTTTATAAATACAAGCGCGCTAACTAGTAATATTGCTCCGTATTGTTTAATGAAATTTATAAACCCTGCATACGGTGCTGTGTCAATGAAAGATATATTTTCATTAATTGATATCAAAAGCAAGCCTATTAGTAAAAAAAATCCTAACATTGATAAAACCCAATTTAAAGCTTTTTTCATAAATCCTCCATATTTCAATATATATATTATCAATTTTATTTAAAGATGTCAAAGATTATTAAATAAATTTCTTTTTTGTGATAAAATATTATTATGGGAATAAAATCAGCAGAATTTTTAATAAGTGTAAGTAAAAAAGAACAGATACTTGATCTAGGCATAAATGAGTTTGTTTTTGTTGGTAGAAGTAATTGCGGTAAAAGTTCGCTGATTAATTATATAACAGATAAAAAAAATTTGGCAAAGACTTCATCTACTCCGGGATTAACGAAATTAATAAACTATTTTTTAATTAATAGTAATGAGAAGGAAAAAATACTTCCAATAATAAAAGAAAAAGGTAATTATAATTTAGAAAATAAAGAATCATTTTTGCTTGTTGATCTTCCGGGATACGGCTATTCCAAAGCAGGAAAAATAAATAATGAATTATGGTCAGATTTGATTGGAACTTATTTAAAAGTTTCGAAAAATATAAAAAAAGTTTTTATTTTAGTAGATATAAGGCATGAACCGAGTGAAAAAGACAAACAAATGATTCAATATTTATATTTTAACAACTTGCCGTTTGTTGTTGTTGCTACTAAAGCGGATAAAATTGCAAAAACAAAACTAAAAAAACAAATAAGTATGATTGCTAATTCTTTAAAATTGGGAATAGCGAACATAATTACTTGTTCCATAGTAACAAAAACAGGAAAGAACGAAATAATATCTATTTTTGAGGCTCAAGATTAGAGTTTTTTCTGCAATTACGCTTGTATTTTTCTAGTATCATATCTTCCATCTTATATAATCCTGCGGGTTTGCCTACTAGAAATTTAGCACATTCTAATGCACCTAATGCAAAAACTTTTCTGTTAAATACTTGATGTTTTATTATTATAGACTCATCATTGCCCTTAAAACAAATTTCATGATCACCGACCTTATCATCTATTCTTTTTGAAGTGACAACAATTTGATCTTTAATTCTTTTTTGATAGTCAGTAAAGGTATAAATAGGGACTAAATTTGGACGAACGGACAAAATAGCTTGTAAAATAGCTATTGCCGTTCCACTTGGCATATCTTTTTTATGAATGGAATGAGTTTCTGAGATATCTATTTCAAAATCTTTATCTAAACATTTTGCACCGTTTATGGCTGTATTAATTAAAAATGCTGACCCCAAAGATGTATTTGGCGTGATCATTATTGGAATGCGTAAAGAGGCATAGCGAATTTCGTTTAGATCTTTGCATGTTTGACCAGTTGAACATATCAACAACGGAGAATACAATTTTTTTGATAGAGCCAATAAGTTAGTTGTTGAATCATGATTAGAAAAATCAATTATAACATCAACGTTATCATTAATTTTGGAATTCTCACCATAAAGGTAGATATCTTTTTTGATTGTTTTCTTTATCGATTGGTCTACACCAAAAATTGTTTGGAATTTGTCTGTTTCTTTTATTGTCTCATAAAGCATTTTGCCCATTTTACCGCAGATGCCCCAAATTCCTACCTTCATTTTTACCTCTGGATTTTTATATGAGATAAGAATAATATTTGTTAAAAATATTACAAATCAAAATTTATTTTTAAGAGAATTAAAAGTTAAAACTATCACTTAGTGATAGCTGAAAACTATCTTCCTTTTTAAATGTTGGTTCAATACTGGATCTTTCTCTTTTCATACTTATTGCAACCATTTTAGCTAGTTCAAATATTGATAATTTTTGTATATTTTGAGGCAAAAACTCATTATTTGGTCCAACTAAATTTGTTAATTTATCTTTTTCTTTTGAAACCTCTTTTGTTATGTTATCTAAACAGGCAACTAAAAAAACATTGGAATTTTCAGGTCGGCAAAAATTTTTAATATTTTCTGGATCTTGAATATATTTAGTTCTTTCTTGTTCAGCTTTTTGTGTTAATCTGCTTTTTATTTCGTCTACAACCTCGTTTGTAAATTTGGAATATTTTCTATCTATATTAATTAAAAGTTTATGAAAATAAAATAGAGAGGCTTCAAAACATTTAAAATTTTTATAAGAAAAACAAATGCCTTTATTTAAACCTAAAAGATAATTTACTATATTTACATTTTTATCTTTTAGATAATTGGTGTTGAAAAAAGTTTTTTCGTATGCTTGAAATAACTCTTTTACAACTCTTTCGCTTACATTAGCGTCTTTTAGCATATTTACAATACACACGAAATCTTGTCTAAACATCTCGTATCTGTCAAAATTTTCTTTACTATAAGGATCAAAATAATTGAAATCATTTGTTCTTTTGGATTTTATTAAAGAAGAAGTTAGCAATAATGATTTATATTTACCCAACTTTAAAGATCTTTTATATTTTTTTATGATAGATTGATATAAACTAACGCCGTTTTTATCGTAATAATTTCTTCTTTGTTTTTCATTCTCTAAATCAAGATTCCCTTCTTCATCATATTGTTCATGTAAATAAATTCTAAATTCTTTATTTACTTCTTCTCCAATTTGCCTTGCAAGAGAATAATAACAATTTGCAGGAGTTTTTTTATTTATCCCATCATATTCATCTATAACTCTATTAATGGCTTCTCTATACATTAATAATTCCATAGGAGACATAAAATCAGGAAGAGTGTTCTTTATTGGAACATTCTTTAATCTTTTTAATTTATCTCCATAATATCCAAAAACTCCTTCTTGTATTTTACTTAAAGTTATTGCATATGCTGGAATGTTGTTTGCTTCAATCTTTTTTATAAATGATCTAAAATTTAGCATATCATAAATAAATAAATGTCTTTGAACTAATCTATTTAGATCAGCTCTTGATAATGATTTTAATGAATTTGAATTTAACTTTTCATTTTTAATCATAAAAATTCCTTGCTTATATAATACACTAATTTTTTACAAATTGCAATACTATTATAAAAGTAAAAAATGAAGTTGCATTTCTTAGTTGAATATGTTAAAATATTAAATATATTAGGAGATAAAATGGGATCGAAAATAAATCGTGGTTTTATGTTTTATTTTTTCTTATTATCAGGGATAGCATTAGGGGCATTTCTAGTTAGTGTAGTAATTATGATATTTGTTCCTGGATTTTCGGTTTTTGGAATAAGTTGTGTAAACGAAAAATATCAAGATGTTAGAATAACAGAAATGGCAATATATTCCAGCGAAGAAGACACAGAAGAAAATGCCTCTGTTCTTTTAAGTGACAGTTCTTATGATATAGAAAATATTGAGATCTCTTCAAACATTCATTCTGTTAAAGTCTTTAAAAGTAATAATACCCAAGGAATTAATCATAGCCAATTTGTTGTAATTTTTAATTCAAGGTCTTTTGGTTTTACAGTTAGCGAAAATAAAAGTTCAGGACTTTCTGTTAAATATTATTCAGACACAAAAACATTAAGAATTGAAGCGGTTGGACCAGAAAACTTTTTAAATTTTGGCGAAAATTTTTCTATAACACTTCAAGTTCCTCCAACTTATTCAACAGAAAATGTTAATTTGGAAGTTAAAACAAATGGTAATATTATGCTTGGCGACGTTTATAGTACGGGTAATCTAAATCCTTCAACAATTAATTTTGATACTGTGAATTTACAAACAGAAAAAACAATTTTAGTTACAAATTATACAACAATCGGTGAAGCTAACAGAGGAGATTGTGCTTTAATTTCAGGTAGTAATATGGAAATTAATACTATTATTAAAGCAAACGATTTAACTATTGAAGCAGGCGAGGGAACTCTAACATTTAATAACGAAGAGCAATCATTCGATTTAACCGGAGATTTAAATATCAAAACAAACAACACTTTTGTACATTTAGGAGATGTAGTTGCAGACAATATTTATCTAAACAATACCTATGGGAAATTCTATTTCACAGGTTCTTTATCTGGGAATGTTTTTATTAATAAGCAAACATCTAGTTGTGTTTATGAATTTATTAATATTAATGGAAATTTGACAGTTGGTAGTTACCTTGATGAAGATATGGTTGAAGGTGGAAGTATTTTGGCTGAAGTTGTTACAGGTGAAATATTAATGGCTATGACTGGAGATATAAGCATAGAAGAAACACAAGCCTTTACTCAAATTAAAGGAACAGATGGTGATATTGTAATAAATAAAATTGGTGCATCTACACAAATAAGCACCGTTGATGGCGATATAACATTAGGGGAAGAAGAAAATAAAGTTAGTTCACCGATTGACTTGCAATGCACAGGGAAGGGAAATGTCGTTGTGTATTTTGATTCGTTTGAATATGCAGATGCGAACATATGTAGTATAACTACTGAGAGTGGGACAGTTGATGTTTATTTAGTGAAAAATATGAGTCGTGATATAACTGCGATAGCAACAACTGGTTTGACATATTTAGGAGTTAATATTGCTTCTAAGACTGGTCATTGGGTTGTTGGTA
>JAQVQJ010000088.1 GCA_028701635.1 Clostridia bacterium
TAGTATTTTTGACCTTAAAAAACTATTGAACAACTCTCTCAAAAAGACAAACTGGAGATTAATGAGTGACGGTGTAAATTATCGACTTGGTTTTTTGTCCGGCAGATTGAAAGGCTACGAAGGTGAAGAAGATATATTAAAACTAGCTGGAAAAACAGAGATAAAAAAACCGTTAAATAAAATTGATGATGAAAAAAGGAAAAAATATGAAAACCATAGTTATGTACAATTGGCAAAATTAGGCGCTGAAGTTGATGCCAATATTAACAGTTTAAACAAAAGACTGGAAAAGAATCCAAAAGGTTTCCCAATTGACGCAGGCGATCATTATACCTGTGGCGTCTGTTGCACTAGTATTGATTCGTCCAATGGCTGGTATGACAAAAATGGTTTCAAATGTTTAGATTGTCAAAAAGCTGCAGACAACGGTATTCTTCCACCTGATGTTTTTGAAGACAGACACAGTTGGTATAGTGACTGGGGTGTTGAAAGTGATTTTCATATTCCAGAACTGATCATTAAAAAACTGGTCAAACAGGGAGTATTAAAACCGAGAATTGTCACCGGTGATACTGGTAGAGACCATTGTTATGTTTTTATGGCAGAGGAAAATAACAAGCTTTTGGAGGATTATAAGAAGAAACATCAAATTATTCTTCTTTGCGGTATCCCGTTTAGTGGTAAAACTGAATTTGCAAAATATTTACGAGACAAACACGGTTATACTTATATTTCGATAGATGAAAATAACTGGCTAGACAAGGATTTGGAAGTACTCTGGCATAAATGTTTTGAAGAAAAAAGACAGTATCAGAATGTAGAAAAATTTGTCTGTTATTTATATGAGAAATATGAGAATGTAATTTTGGAATGGAATTTTCCTATGGATAAGCTCGAGATTGTCTCGTTACTTGAACGACAATGGTGTATAGCTCTTTGGTTTTTTTGTAGTACTGAGGTTGCTAGAAAAAGGTATATAAAGAAGAATGGGTCTAATTCAATTCACCTATTTGACAACCGAATTAAGGAAATTGAGGACAAAGTTCCGGAACTTAATAAAAGACTTAAATCTACAATAATAAATGTTTTAAAAGATGATAAAAGCAATAAAACAATGGGAGAAATTTATTCTGATTTTTCCGTTTTTTCTTAAAAAACTAATGCTTTTGCATATATCTTATTATAAAAATCATTTACATCAATTTTTGTGGTAATTGCGTGATACTTTCTTTCATTAATATCAATCTCAATTGACAAAATCTTGGCAATATTTTTTTCTACATAACCAATCAATTTTTTACCAGAAATCACTTTGATAGCATACGGATCATATTTGTTTTGATAATCTCTCTTCAAAATTAAATCTTCATTTAGTTTTATTTTTAAAGAAATTTTTCTTCTTGATTTCTTAAAGTAAGTACCCTTAATTTCAAAATCAATATTATTAACTTTATCCTTTGTTTCATTTGAGGATATTTTTGATGATATTTCTAATATATTTTTTACATCGTATTCATTCAATTCAAATTGCTGAATATCTTCTCTTGTTACATTTGATAACCAAATGGCGAAATCTTTATAATTATCTGCATTGCTAATACCTACCAATAGCTTAGATACTGCTTTGTTATTTATACCTAAAGACAAAGCAAAACATTCTAAATCAATATTAGTTCCAAATTTTACATATGTAGGCAAATTTCTTATATTGTCTGGTAATTCATTAAATTCAATTCCTATTTCTTGTGAAAGAATCATTAAAAATGATGTTGTTCCCCATGGATATTTATAGTTAAAAACATCAGAAATAAAATATTCCATTTTATTTTTAAAAGGCCAATATCTCTTTAAGTTGTCAATAGATTCTCCTAGTGTCCAAGCAATAATAAAATTAACTATTTGGTTTGTATTTTCTTCTTCGATTTTTAATTTATCCCCAATATCCAATTCACCAATTTTCCCAGAAAGGAAAAAAAATGATATTTTTTTTAGTAAATTTATAAAATCATCTTTTTTAACTAAATCATTAAATTCTTCCAAATTATTTTTGATATATTCTTTAATTATTTCATTACTATTTAGAGATAATCCAGTTTTTCCAAATAATTTGATTGTCTCAGTATCGATTTTTTTTGACTTAATATTTTTTATTAATGACCGAATAGAATTTTTTATTGGATCAATGTTTACATTAAGTAACTGGACTTTAAATAGAGAACACTGGATAATCTCTTCAATAATTTTTTCATCGTCAGTTTCCAGTGATTCTTCCGCAAGAATATTTAACAAATGTGGCTCTATTACCATCTTGATATAAGCATTAAATGTAGTTTCATCAATTCTTTTTTGGATTAACGCTTTTAATAATTTGAATAAAACACTATTAACTTTTTCAATATTATTAATATTCGTGTACTTATAAAATTCATCCTCATCTTTCTTGTTATCAGTAATAAATATTATTTGTCCAATAGTTTCTTTTCCGGCACGCCCTACCCTTCCTGCAATATTCCAAAAATCTCTAATAGAGAGTTTTGAATTTGCTTTTGGGTTGATTAAAACAGAATGTAAAATCAAATATTTAGCTGGAAAATTAATACCTTGACCAATCGTATTGGTAGACACGAGAACTTTTAAGTTTCCATTTCTAAAATCATTTTCAATAGCTTTTCTTAATTGGTCCGGCAGATTTCCATAATGCATGCCAATTTTTTTCTTTAGACACTCGGATTGCCAACTTTTTTCTCCAAACCAAGATCTTGATAAATGGTACGATTCTATATATTCTCCACCACTGAAATAATTGTCATTACTATTTTGTAATACAGATAATATTGATTTTGATACTGATTTAACCCAATCTGGTCTAGAGCAATAGATTAAACAATTGCCACCTTTAGATAATTTTAATGCAAGAAGTGCTGTGGTTTCAGATTTATTATGTTTTATCCCTTTTTGTTTATCACGAATTTCTTTTGGAAAAATATGTTTTCCAATTTGCAAATACGATATTATTCCAGGAGCAAATAAACTTACTTCACTTTTATTCTCCTTAATATTTTCCTTTGGATAGTAAATATACCCACTATTACCAACCCATTTAAATAACCCAAAAAGTTTTTTAGTCGGTTGCCATATTTGATTATTAATATCAGTTGAATTAATGTAATTTGCTTCATTTCCAGAAATCCATTTAGAAAATTGCTTAGTATCAACTTCTGGCATTACCGCAGACATATACAGAAAACGAATCTTTGAAAATTTTAATTTAATCTTTACTATAAACATTTCTAATAGGGATGACCTTGTATCTAAATTCCCAATAATATGTCCCTCGTCAATTATTATTAAACTAACTGGTGAAAATATTTCTGAATTCATGCGCAGCAACATATCGGCTTTTTCTGGTGTAGCAACTAATACGTCAGATGATTGAACAGTAAAATTTTGAAATTTATCTACCTCATAAGCACCGCTTAAAGATGAAACTTTATAGTTTAACTTTGATAAATTTGCTGATAATTCTCTCTCTATTTGGTTTGTTAAAGCCCTAAATGGTGCAATATATAAACATTTTGATCCAGGGTATCTTGTCAAGCTACTTAGAATGCCTAATTCTGCAATAAATGTTTTCCCGGAACTTGTTGGCATTTGCACAACATAACTCTCATCGTTTTCTAAAAATCCAGATTTTATCGCGTTAAGTTGTGAGTTCCAAAATTCAAATTTTGAATTTCTATTTTCTTCATCTTTTATAGTCAAATCATCATAAATATCATTAGTGAGAAGTTTAATATATTTATTCCATATAATTTTGTTTTGATCACTTATGGTTTTGAGATTTTCCCATATTGAACTTTTCTCATATTTTAATACTCTAATATAGAGTAAAAATAAAAGTTGAGACAGATAAACATTACCGCTTCTTAAAAAATATTGATGTGTTTTAGCAAGTTCTTTTAAATAATCATCATTTTTACCATGTAATATATTTTCAAAAAATTTTAAAGTCGCTCTTTTAAATAATAGTGATCCAATAGATTTGTCTTCGTTAG
Organism: Clostridia bacterium; assembly: GCA_028701635.1. The sequence continues at coordinate 4,056 of JAQVQJ010000088.1, forward strand.
AAAGTGTATTTTTGTATGCCAAAGGAATTTTTTTTAATAAAATCTGTTGGATTTGGTATAAGACAAAATTATCTAGAGTTAAGTCTATTTCATTATGACTACTCTCAAGAGAATATGTATCTAGATTTTTTAAAAGACAATAAGCGTTTGCTTGATACCCTGATATCTCATAGCAAAGAGAGGAAAGTATAGTTAAATAATATTTATCGTATTCTTCCGACACTTCTCCTAATGTTTCAAGAATTTCAGCACATTTCTTGAAAGCACTTATACAAAGACCCACATTAAATTCATTTTCAAAAAGAATCCCTACTTGAGTTATCGTTAATAGAATTTTTCCCCATACATATGTTTCAGAATATGATTTTGTAAATTGTGCTCCTATTTTTTGAGCATAGAGCTGATTTTTATAGTTATTTAATTTCGCATTAGAAAGTGTTTCCAGTATTTCTCTCTCAAGTTTGCTAAGGTATTCTCTTTTATGCATATACTTTTATCAAAGCTTTTTCTAAAGCCTTTTTATAAACTAACTCAGCCAAACTTTTAAGATCTTCAACCAAAAAAAACGTTATTTGCATAGGGAGTGGTGGCTTTTCATTTTCGAGTTCTAATAATATAGTTTTAATCTGCTTTTGGTATTGTGATTTTTCGGCTATAAGTATTATTTCAAAAGTATGATGGTAATCATTAGGGTTTTTAACAATGTCCATATATTCATCTGCGAGTGAATAATACTTTTCAGCCATCTCTAATTTACCGTTAATCTCTGCCGTTGAGGCAATATCATTGTAATATCTTGCCAAAAAATCAGCGATCGACTCTTTTGGAATGTCGCAACAAAGACTCTTATAAGCATCAACACAAATATTTTTTGCAAAATATTGTCTAGTTTTTACTTCATAATATTTTAATTCCGAAATTTTTTTTCCTTTATTATGTGCCAGAATATCGGTACAGAATACAGATCTATTATTGTTGAATTTCCAACGAAGCTTATATATTGGAACAACCAAATTACGAAATGATTTAATTAAATCTATGGAAACTGTTTCTCCTAAATCTCCCTGTCTAACATTTTTTCTTATTGTTCTCTCGCCATCAGAAATTTCTTCCTCGCTATTTGGAAATACATATTTTTCAATATATTCAATTAATCTTTGCGGGTCTTTATCTCTAAATTCTCTTTTTAAAAAAGAAACGTCTCTATATGCTTCAAGGGTCTTTTCACTTAAATAGTCCAATATTTCATCATCAATTTTATTTTTTTCTGATACTTCAATTACATTAAAAGAGTAAGAAGATGATATTTTAGATTCAAAAATCCATTTAGTAAGCATATAAATTAAACGAATTTTACCACTATTTCAGTGTATTAAGAAAATTATGGTTTGCAAAAAATGACAAATCCTTTTTTATAGTGTCTCATTTGTCTCATTTAGGTTAAAAAATTGATAGAATAAGACAGGGGGTTAAGGACGGGGTGTTATAGGGATAGAAAGGTTCCAGACTCACCTGCTCCGCACTTCGTGTAATGTTTGAGTTAATCATAAAACTACTTCTTGTTTTTCGGGAGAATAATTAGAATCGACTGAATATAGATTGAATTGTTGGAAAACATCTTTTTCCTTTGTTTGCTTAAGAT
>JAQVQJ010000089.1 GCA_028701635.1 Clostridia bacterium
CCGAGCAGAGAGCAAAGCGAACTGCGAACGCCACCCGCACGAACAACTCCTTGACTGGCGGGTATAAGGTGGGGGTCGGTGTCCGCTCCGCGACTCCGTGCTGTCGCACTTTCGCGAGTCCACTCATTCCAACCAGATTTTAAGACTATACGAAAATGTATAGTTTTTTTATTTTACTTCTTTTTAAACCCCAGCAACATTTCTTTGTCTTCAGGGGAAACGCGGAAGCTGTCGCGACATTTAGAAATTGCTTTGTTAATTGTGAATTTGTTAAGTTTGTGAGATTGTAAAAATTTCAAAGTCTTTTCTCTTTGTTTTGTAAAACATTCCGCTACAACCCACGCGTTAACCATATTGACATAGTATTCCGTTTCATTTTCAAACGAGTTTAAAATTTCTAATATTTTGTCTATATATTTTTCATCGCCAATCATTCTAAAAAGAATCATCATACCAATTCGTCTAACAAAAGGTTTTTTAGATTTGATAAATTTTTGACTCAATACATAGAATTGTGGCTTGCTTTGTTCTGTGAACTTAAACTTTAAAAGGTCACAAGTCGCCCAATTATCTGCTCTATTAGCATATTCTATAAGATATTTTGTCATCAACTCAAAATCTTTAATTTTACAAATTAGTCCGCCATTGATAGATGTATTGGTAAAATATTCCCAAAGCCATAAGTCTAAAAACTCTAAAAAGTTACCTTTGGCAATTTCATTAGTAATTTTCTTTACAATTGGAGATTGAATTGCTAGACAAGGCAATTTTGTATTAACAATTCTCTGCTCCCAACTGCCCTTTTCTTCGCCCCTACTAAAAGTTAAAAGATATTTTTGAAATTGCTCTCCATCTTTTTTTGTCCAATGTTCTTTTATTAAATTCATATAATCTCCTTTTCAATTTTATCATTTTTTAATTGAAAAAGAAATTTTTATAGATTTAGTGTTAAAAGAAAATCTAAGATTAAAAAAAAAGTAAAATAAAAGGGAGATTGCTCTCCCTTTTATTTTTTTTCTTGAATTTATTTTAAGCCCAAAGCATCTCTACTTTCTTTAATTACATTATCCCATGATGAATCATGTGTATAATCTACCATTAAAGTTATAGTTGAATCACATTCCACTGTCCCTACTATTGGAGCATCTCTAAGAACATACTTTTCCTTTACTGCCATTGATTTTACAATTGCATATTGTTTATCTATTACTAATTTTATTTTTATATAAGTAAACTCAGCCGTTCCCCCAGAAGTGTCTTTTATCACTTTAACATATTTTTGGTATGCGGTTGGATTTAAAGTAATTTCCAATTGATAATAATCTTTCAATGGGTCATTAACAAATTTGTCTATTGTACAAGTGGATTGACCAAATGTATAAGGTAACTCTTTGGCATCCATTCCATATTCTTTAATGTACGCATCATAATTAAAAGTCCCTGTTCTATCTCCGCCGATTTTCATTATTTGCTTTTTACCATCTATATATGTGTACTCAGTAAAATTTTTTAATCCAGCAGTATTTGCTTTAACATAGGACTGATCCCCCACGCAATATAGCCATTTATCTACTTTTTGAGTTACAGAAACTCCAAATGAACTTCCAACAATCGTTTGATTCCAGTACATTTTATAATCAGTATTATTTAATTTATCCATAGCATAGCTTAACAATATCCATTTTTGTTGCGCAGTAAAAGTTGGAGCTTCATCAAGAACTATTTCGCCTTGCTCTTCTCCTTCTTCTTCCTCCCCACCTATAATTGGGTCACCATTTTCTGCAGTTGGACTTGTTATTTCTTCTGGCATATTTATACCTGTAAGATCCATTGCAGAAAAAATTACCACTAAAAATATTAAACATACGGTAAAAGCTACTATTATATTAAATTTTCTCTTATTAAATTCCAATTTTTCCTCTTTTTATATTATTCAACATATAAGTCCAAAATTCGCGAGTGATTATATATATACCATAATTTTATTAAAATGTCAAATTTATAGAGTGTTTTCTTTTTCAACCCCATTGCTATTTTTTGTAGTAGAATTAATAATTTCTGTGACTTTTACATTATTAATAAAGTTTTTTATTTCAATATCAAGCTCAGTTCCTTCCGTATAATCAGCTTTAACAAACTTATTAACCCAACCGGCAAAAAACATATCTTTTACCGACTTTAAACTTCTTTCATCACTATAAACAGCAATCGACTTGCCACCCTTTTCTTTAACAACTTTCATACATGGAACGTCAGTTAATCCATCTCCTATATATACTATGTTCTCAAAAGGAATTTTTCTATTTTCTTTTGCCATAAATTCATTCATTCCTTTATCGTTGTAAAAATCTAAAATGCCTCTATTTATTCTAAAGATGTATTGGGATTTATTTCCATAATCTACCACACAAGAAGGCCAATCAACTTCGCCTTCACTATTATAATGAAATATACTAGCATATATCTTTTTAAAGTTTTTAGCTATATCTGTTCCATCAATTATCTCTTTTATTCCTGAGCTGATTATGTAATGTTCTACTATAATTCCTTTTTCTATTGCATATTGATTTATTCTATTAAACCATGATTCGACGCCAGAAAAATATTCAATGTTTCTTCCTGCGTTATTGAAAAATCCCTTAGTAAGTTTTACACCATTTTCTTTGGCTGTTTTAAAAAAATAGTACAAATAGCCTAATCCTGCGTTAAACCCAGTCTTTTTTAGATTTTTCATGCCAATCATAAAATTTTTCCAACTTGTTTGCATAACATCAGGAAATAGGTTGAACTCGGGAACATCTTTTTTTACCAATGTTTTATCAAAATCGTATATTAACGCTATCTTTTTTGCTTTTGTTTTCACATTTAAATTATAAGTTATACCATCTATGTTGTCAATACCTAGTTTAAATTGACATTTAGGCTAATTTTCCTATATAATTACCTAATGATAATAAAAGATGATTTAGATTTGATAACAAATGCCAAGAATGGCAATGAGATGGATCTTGAAGATTTATTTACTAGATACAAGTCTTTGGCGACAAAAATTGCTAGAAGATATTTTTTAGCAGGACAAGATAGCAATGACCTTTTTCAAGAAGCAATGATTGGACTATTTAAAGCTTATCAGAGTTACAAAAGTAATATGAATTGTGATTTTAAATCTTTTGCCAACCTATGTATAAATAGACAAATACAATCAGCTATAAAAAGTGCTAACCGATTAAAAAATAAAGCTTTGAATGAATACATAAGTCTTAATAATCAAGGTGGATACGATTGCAAACAAGAAGAAAATGATAATGATGAAATCATCTTTATAATTCCCTCGCCGGACCAATTACCAGATGATAAGCTAATATCAAAAGAAGAAGTTGAATGGATTAAAAAAGAAATAATAAATAGATTAAGCATTTTTGAAAAACAAGTCTTATCTCTTTATCTTAAAGGATTTAGCTATAAACAAATGGCAGAAAAGTTAAATAAAACTGAAAAGAGCATAGAAAATAGTTTAACAAGAATTAAATCGAAGCTTTCATTTTTAAGAAAATAATTTACAATACGCCCCAAATAAATGTAAAGATTGTTACCATACTACCTAAAAAAATACTTGAATATAAAAATATGGTGTCTATAGACTTTGTCTTAACTTGTGGATTCATATAAAATCCTAAAACTTCATAAGGAATATTTATTTTAATCGTATTTTTAAACAGATTGTTATTAAATAATATAGGCGGGGTTACAACTTTTTTCTCTTCCCCTAGCACTTGGCTTCTCATTTCTTGCATTGCCATTTCTTCAGCATAACTTCGAATTGATTTTTGCGCATTTATCTTTAAAAGATACCCTATTAAATAAAATAACAAGATTATTAAAAAGATAATAAAGAGAAATATAAATATAATACTAATAAAGAAATTTCCCCCTGTCAAAAATTCATTTGCCCTTGAAACAAAATCTCCGCCAGGCAAACCTTTTGATTGAGCAAAATCAAGATATACATTTATAAAATTGTTCATAAAATGTATTATAATTGCAGGAAAAATACTTTTGGAAAATACTGTAACTATTCCTAAAATTATACCAATAATAGAGGCATAGAAAAATTGCTGTACATTTAAATGCAACAGGCCAAAAAGCAAAGAAGAAAAAAGAATTGCTTTCTTTAATCCAAGACTTTTAAGCCCATTAATCAAAAACCCTCTATGTGTGAATTCTTCGCAAATTGCGGGTAATATCGCAACAAGTATAATAGAAAGAATAAAGTTCTCCCAAGTTGCAACTGCAGTTGAAGTACCAGTGCTTGCAGAATAGCCAAATAACGCTAATATATAGCTGAAAAACGAACTTATTGCTATGGTTAGAATAAAGACTATGCAACCAATTAGAATTGAGATAAAGACCGTTTTTGAGTCAACTTTTTTTACTTTAAAATCTTTTAATGTTTGTTGTGTATTTCTTTTATTTATCTTGGAACTCATTAATAAAGGGAATAGTAAAAGCAATCCTACTTGAATTAGCATTGTTAAAACTAAGCCTTCTGCCGACCCAAGAAAGTCAAAAATATTTAAAGCTGTACAAATTCTAACAACAACAAAAAGTACTAAAATTATAAAATAAATTAAACTTGTATTAAAAATTTCTTTTCTATTTCCCATTTACACCACTTTATAGTATATTTTATGTTTGTAAAAATATTTACTATCCAAAAAAAGTTCCTATTATCCAAAGGGTAACCGAAACCGCACATGCAGTCCAAAATATAAATCTGGACTGCATACTTGAAAACTTTTTATTATCTTCAAGAATACCTAACTCCGTATAGGAAGTATTAAAACTTATTTTGTCTGTTTTTCTTTCTTTTAGCCAGCGAATAAGTAGGAATAGTATTACCGCAGAAACGATTGCTAAAACTATTGCAATTATCGCAGACTGAGTATTAAATGATATAGCAATTGACTGCGCCGGACTAATATAGTTATAAACAATAACTATTGCATTATTTAAGAAATGAACTAATATACTAGCAAGAATTGACCCTGTTTTAATAAGAACATAACCTAAAACAATACCCAAAATAAACTGATAGAAAAATTGCATTGCGCTAGAATGTGAAAGAGCAAAAAGTAAAGCCGAAACTAAAATTGCATTAAAGTTTCCAAATTTTCTTAATCCATTTAGAATTATTCCCCTATGAATTAATTCTTCACAAACCGCCGGAAGAACTGCCAATACAAATAAATTTATAACAAGCCAACCAACATTATTAAGTGGAAGTGGAAGGCTGGCATCAGGAGCATATCCTATCAACTCCATTAAATAGAAAAACAAATTAATAAAACTATTAAAGCCAAATATTGTTATAACTGCAATCACTACGCAAATTAAAAGATTAAGCCAGCCAAACTTAAATTTAAATAATCCAGCTTTAGTAAAATTTACATTTTTAACTTTGCTATAAATTAAAAATATACCCAAAAATGACAATGTAACCACTGATAAATAAATTGATAATAAAACAGGGCTC
>JAQVQJ010000090.1 GCA_028701635.1 Clostridia bacterium
TCGTAAATGTAAAAAGGATCGAAAGCGATTGGAATATCGAAAATTTAGAGTTTAAAGCGGAAAATACGAATACAAATATGGAGGAATATACTTATCAATATAAAAACATGCAAATAAGACTTTTAAAGTTTCTAAATTATTATAGTGAAGATTTTAAAAATTCAAAAGTTTGTTATTATTTAAATTTTAATAGTTCGCAAAATAAAATTTTGAATTTTAGATTATGTTATAAATTAAAAAATGAATTTTTTAATATTAAATTTGAATTAAATAAGATTATTATTGATTATTTTAATAATAATTTAATATATGATGAATTTTCTTTTTCACAAAAGTATAAAGGAGTAGAGCAAATTAAACAAAATGGGGAAATATATTTAATTTTTCATTTTTCTATCGATGTCTTTAGGTTTCAAAGCGGTACATTCTCCTTTATTTCAGGGCAATGTACAGAGTCATTGGCTGAAGATAAAATTTCTATGTTAAAATTAATTTATAGCAATAATTTTAAAATAGAAAGACTTTTTAATTTAAAAATATATATAAAAAATAATGAATTTAATGATTTTTTTAATAAAAAATTAATTAAATTATTAATTAATGAAAAATTAAATGAAAATAAATTAATAAATACCGAAATATTATTAAAATATGTGTTATTAATCTCAAAAATTTTTAATTTTGATTACAAAACGATTGTAAAATTAAAATCGTATTACGATATTTATATGTTTATTTTAAAAGAAATTTTTGGGATAGAAATTAAAGGAGAAATTATTTATATTAATCCTAAAAGTGAACACTATGATAAGAATTTTAAAATTATATATGTTGATGATAATGTAAAAAGGCATGGAATTTATGTAGAGCAAAATTCAACTTTCAAAGGGCTAGAAGTTGGAGATGTAATATATTCAAATTTGAAAGTGATTGACTTAAGCTTAATTGAAAATAATGCGAAATTTTGTATTTAATTTTTGTAAATTCTTCCAATTTTAAAATCATTATGGTATAATTAAAATATGATAGACAATGAGAAGAAAATCCCACTTGCTGAGAGAATGAGACCTACTAATTTTGATGAGTTTGTAGGACAGGAACACATTGCAAAAGAAGGTTCCCTTTTTCGTCGTGCTTTTGAAGCTGGAACAATGGGAAGTGCTATATTCTTTGGACCTCCGGGAACAGGAAAATCTACTCTTGCAAATATAATTTCCAATCTCGATAATGGTATTTTTAAAAAACTAAATGCGGTTTCTAATGGAGTCGCAGATGTAAAAAAAATCATAGAGGAAGCTCGTAAAGATAAAAGCCTTTTTGCAAGGCAAACTTATCTACTATTAGATGAATGTCATCGTTGGAGCAAGACACAAAGCGATAGCGTTCTTTCAGCCGTGGAAGATGGCTCGATTATTTTAATTGGAACAACTACGGAAAACCCGTATTTTTCTATGACGCCTGCGATTGTTTCTAGATGTATGGTATTTGAATTTAAACCGCTCGAAGTTGCGGATATAGTAAAGGCATTAAAACGTGTAATTTCCGACAAAGTGAAAGGATTAGGAAAGAGTAAAATTGAAGCAACAGATGAGGCGCTTGAGCATTTTGCATGGGTCAGTGGCGGAGATTTGAGATCAGCACTAAATGGATTAGAATTAGCATTTTTAACAACGCAGCCAAATAAAGATGGTGTGGTTGAAATAACATTAGAAATTGCAGAAAACTGCATTCAAAAAAAGGCACTATCAGTTGATGAAAATAAATATTATGATTTATTAAGTGCTTTTTGTAAGAGTATTAGAGGAAGCGATCCAGATGCCGCACTTTTTTATTCTGGAAGATTGATACAGGCAGGTTGTGATCCGCTTATAATTGTACGAAGATTGATTGCTCATTGTTCAGAAGATATAGGAATGGCAGATAGCAATGCAACGCTTTTAGCAAATTGTGCCCTCACAACATTAAAAAATTTAGGTATGCCGGAAGGTTTATTAACCTTATCGCATGCTATAATTTATGCTTGTACAACTGAAAAATCAAACAGCGTTTATTTGGCAATGAGTTCCGCATATGATGCTGCGAAAGAGTTTGCAGATGCGGAAGTTCCATTTCATTTAAGAAATCACCCTTCAACAAATGACACTAAAAAGACAAAGTATAAATATCCTCATAATTTTGGCGGTTGGGTAGAGCAACAATATTTACCAGACCAAATTAAGAATAGAAGATTTTATCTTCCAAAAGAAATTGGAAAGGAAAAAAATATTATAATAAAGAAAATTAAAAAAGGATAAGAGTGCTAAAAATGAGCAAGAGAAGAGAAATAAGGGTTGCATTTGATACAAATATGATTTTTGATCTACATAAAATTAAATCTGGAACGGTAGAACACAATAAAAAAAATAATGAAGATTATCTTGCTTTGAAGAAGATTTTAGAGATACTAGAAACAGGTTATGAAAATGAAAAAAACAAGGAATTATTCGTGTTTTATCCTCAAAAGGTGGGAGAGGAATTTATTAGAGGATCAGATTCCCTTGATAGGTCATTTTTAACATTAGTAAGAAAATATGAATTTGAAGAAATTTGTATACATAAAAAAGATGAAATATTTGTATCTTTTTTAGTAAAACTCTTATTTGGAACAAATAAAGACTATGGCAATAAATTTAACAGAGCTGTATTTAATAGAGAAGATTCAAACGACGCTGTAATAATGGCACAATGTGGAGTAGCAAATATGCCTCTTGTAACTCTTAATAAAAATCATTTTATTGGAACAATAGGAGATATAAGAAACGAAATTGTTAATAGGTTCCAAGAGCCACATAATTATTTAATTAAACATGGCATAATGTGTCAAAACTCATTTCCAATAACTCCAGAAGAATTTTTAGAAGATTATTTTCCAGAAAAATATTTAGAAATGAAAAAAGAATTAAATTATGAAAAAGTTGGACAAGCGATAAAAAATGCCTGTATTCAAAGAAATAAGAATGAATTGGAAATATTAAAGGCAAAATAAAAATTAATTATATTTTTGGTATAAAATTTTCAAAAATTATATTATCACAATGTTTAACTACTCTCATATATTCTTCTTGTGAACGAACTGTCCATGCAAGAAGTGGTAGATTATTGTATTTTCTTACAAATCGATTTGGTAAATTGTCGCACTCATATGCTATAAAATTAGGTTCACAAACCTTATTTAGTATCATTTTTTTAAGCATTAGTCTTTTTATAAAGGCTAATTTATCGTTTCTAAAAAAAGAAGATAGTTGTCCTCTTATGATTTGTGGAGCATTATCCTTAAACCATTTTACAACGTAAGGGTTAAAAGACATAATTGCATACTCGCCTTTATAATCTTTTAGTATTTCAAGTGCAGCAGACTCTAAATCACCAACTTTTGAAGTGTTTTTTATCTCAATTAATATAGGAGTTCTGCCATTTATTAATTTTAAAGCCTCTTCGAATGTTGGTATTGTTTCTTTTGTATCATTCAGGTAACAAGCGCTCAAATCGTCTTTTATTAAATATTTAGTATAACCATCTTGTCCTGTTAAACGAGAAAGAGAAGTGTCGTGAAAAACAACAACAGTTCCATCGGCTATCTGTTGAACATCTAATTCAATAGGGTAGCCCTTTTCTATTGCTTTTTCAAAGGCAGATAACGAATTTTCTGCCGACTCATTATCATGTAATCCGCGGTGAGCGATATATTTATCAACCAGCCATGTTTTGAACAAGTCTTCCATCTTCAATCCTTATTTTTCTATATTATTCTTTTATTTTAACATAATAGGTATTAAATAAAAAGAGATTTGAAAATTATTTTAAAATAACTTGCTGAAAAATGTTTATTTAACTATAATCAATGTTATGAAGACTAGAATAGAGAATATAAGAAATTTTTGTATAGTAGCACATATTGATCATGGGAAAAGTACATTAGCAGATAGGCTGTTAGAGGAAACACATGCAGTCGCAAAGCGAGATATGGAAAAACAGTTACTTGACAGTATGGATTTGGAAAGAGAAAGAGGAATAACAATAAAATTAACGCCAACTAGAATGAAATACATTAAAGATGGCGTAGAGTACACATTAAATTTAATTGATACTCCTGGACATGTTGATTTTACCTACGAAGTTTCACGTTCATTAGCAGCATGTGAAGGGGCTATTTTGATAGTAGATGCAACACAGGGAGTGCAAGCACAGACCCTTGCTAACTGCTATCTCGCTATTGATAATAAATTAGAAGTTATACCTGTAATAAACAAGATTGACTTGCCTAGTGCAGATGTGGAAAATGCTAGAAAAGAAATAGAAGATGTTATAGGAATTGATGCATCAAAAGCCCCTGCTATTTCAGCAAAAGAGGGTAAAAATATCAAAGAAGTCTTAGACTTGATAGTTGATAAGTTCTCTTCGCCTGTTGGAGATGAAAATGCACCTTTAAAAGCTCTTATTTTTGACAGTTTATATGATAATTTCAAGGGAGCAATATGCTTCGTTAGAGTTTTTGATGGTATGGTAAAAATTGGAACAAAAATACAGATGATGTCAACAAAAAACACTTATGAAGTTACCGAAGTTGGTTATTTTACTCCTCAAATGCAATCTACGCAAGAATTGAAGGCGGGAGATGTTGGTTATATATGTGCAAGCATTAAGAATGTTGCGGAAACAAAAGTTGGAGATACAATAACAGAGTTAGATAATCCAACTATTAAACCATTACCGGGATATAAAGAAGTTCAGCCAGTTGTTTTTAGTGGAATTTTCTTAGTTGATGGATCAAAATATGAGGAATTAAAAGAAGCGCTTGAAAAATTAAGACTTAACGATGCTTCATTGGTCTTCACTCCTGAAAATTCAAGTGCTTTGGGCTTTGGGTTTAGATGTGGATTTTTAGGTCTTTTACACATGGAAATTATAACGGAAAGATTGGAAAGAGAGTTTAATCTTGACATTATAACAACAGCCCCGGGAGTTTCTTATAATATCTATACAACAAAAGATCAGTTATTACAAATCTCTAATCCAGCACTTATGCCAAAGCCAACAGAGATTGAACGAATGGAAGAGCCAATGGTAAAAGTTCATATTTTAACACCTCCGGAATATGTTGGTTCAATTATGGATTTATGCCAAGACAAGAGAGGAATATATATTGATTTGCAATATATAGACAAATCTCGCGTGAAAATGGATTATAAATTGCCTTTAAATGAAATGATTTATGATTTTTTTGATAGTTTGAAATCCAGAACTCGTGGATATGCAAGTTTAAATTATGAAATGATAGGGTTTGAAACTAGTGATCTCGTTAAATTAGATATTATGTTAAATGGAGAAATTTGCGATGCTTTAAGCCTTATAGTTCATAGAGATAAAGCTTATGCTCGAGGCAGAGCAATCACTGAAAAGTTAAAAGGTATTATTCCAAGACAACTTTTCGAAATTCCTAT
>JAQVQJ010000008.1 GCA_028701635.1 Clostridia bacterium
CCTGCAATTGTTTCAATCTTATTTCCATCAATATAGATGTCGTACGAATTAGCGCTATCAATTTCTTCCCAATCAAAAGAAATTGTTCCTATATCCTTACTTGTTATTGTAACAACTGGCTCTTCTAATTTATAGATTGCTAGTGTTGCCTTTTCTGAGCTCAAAAATTGAGTTGGAATTTCATCTAGAATACTAAAATTATTTAAAGATATTGCTGTTACGTATATCTCATATTGATTCCCGTTTTCCAAATTATTCAAATCAATAGAAACTAAATCGCCATTTTGAGTTATAGAGGATCCAGATAATGTAACTTCAATATTTCTAGTTATGTTTTTAACTTGGATAAGATATCCTGCATTTTCTATTCTATCCCACACAATTGTTAAAACATTACTTATATTATATTGATAGGTTAATTCTGGAGTTGATAACTTATTAACATTAAACAATTTAATTTCACTATCTAGATAAACTGTTGTATCAGTTATTGTTTCTCTAGTAACACTTGAAGTTGTTTGGTATGTCCCCGATGTACTAAGATTTAATCCCGATAAATTGTATAGCGACTCATTATCTAATATTGTTTCTGACAAATTAAACTCATATTCTCCAAGAGTAGCATAAAAATTAAACTCCGCTCCAATATTATAATCTGGAGATGTTAATTCAAAACTGTTTGAAAGTTGGTCATATTCCAATTCTGGAACAGCAAGTTTAATAGCACTAACTTCCAGAGATATATCAGAATCTAAATAAAATAATTCCCCGGCATTTTTGCTTGTGACTATTTGGATTGTGTAAATACCAGCATTATCAAAAATATTAGAAAGTGTTACAGAGTTTATTCCGCCAATGGTAGATGGCAAACTTCCTGTAACAATACTATCGTTTACATAAATTTTATAATCATCAATTTCATATTCTGCATCCCAACTTATCTCAACACTATTATTATCTCCTGATATTTTTTCTATTTTTACATTTTCAGGTGTTTCTAATTTTTTTATAGTAAAAGAAGCAATTCCCGAGTTGATATAGAAAATATTTCCAATATTTTGTTTATATGAATAAGCCTCGTATGTAACTTCTTCTCCACTTAAAAGAGTTCCAATTATTAAATCATCAACCGTTATCTCTTCCGTAACATCATCTACTATTTTAAAATATTTTAAGGAAGTCCCGGTACTTCCAATAATCTCAACTGATTCTCCGTCAGAAGAAATTTGTGGAGTAATTAACTTTACAGCTTGAATTTCTTTAATAATAGAATCTTCTAAATTTTCGGACTTTGCATAAACTCTAATTGTATATTGCCCTGCTTCTGTAGGTAGAAAATGGAAAGTTATTTCATCATTAACTAAATCTTCTTCAAGAAATTCTTCATTTATAATTTCTTCGTTATCTTTTAAAATTGCTAATTCAAAAGATAAATCTCCCGTTTCGTCTAAATCTAATAATGCTGTATCATATTCGAAAATTATATTTTCATTATCATATCTTAATTCTTGGACAGAAAGAGTCTGCTTAAATGTATAGATTTCGCTTTCTAATGAATTTGTATAAATTTTTGATGTTGGCGATGGTTTTGCTTCAACGCTAAATTCATACTCTGTATATTCTTCATAGTCTAATTCAAAATCATCAAATAAAAATCTATTAGTAAATGTTTCGAATGTTCCAGAAACTTCCCCAATTGAAACTGTAACTTCATAACTATAAGCACTCAACACACTAATCCACCTTAATGTTCTAGTATTGCCATCAAAAGTAAGTCCGGTTGGTGTAGAAAGCGGAGTTCTTTCTTGAATAACATTTAATGTCATCTCGGCTACAATTCCATTTTCCGATGTAGCATAAACCTTTGTTTGACCTTCGCCAATTCCTAAAACTGACTTTCCATTAGGTAAAATTTGAGCAACAGTTATATCAGCAACTGAATATGTAATTACAACATTTTCAATCTCTGGAGTGACAGTTGTATTTAATGTATAAGATTCATTAACTAAAATAGTTTTATTTGTTTCACTAAATGCAAGTGTTTGAACTTGGGCACCACAGCCCCATAAAATTGCACAAGGTAATAAAAATATTAAAACCAGAATAAATATGCTTAATTTCTTCACTTTTCTCTCCATGTACTTTCTTAATTTCTTCATTTTTGTATTTTTTATTTATTTTATACTATTATTATTAATATATAGTTAATAAATGATACAACTTTTAACTCTTATTTCAAAATAAAATTCAATTTTTATAAAATATAATAAATATTATTATTGTCGTTTTTATTTGAATTTTTTCCTTTTTTTTGGTATTATTTTAGCAAGTGAGGTGTCATATGGCTCAGTTTACGTTATCTACAGACTCATGTTGTGATGAATTAAAATCGAATTTAAAGGAAAATAATATTGAATTCATTTCAATGAATTATATTCATAATGATGTTATTTTTGAAGACCATTTTGATTCTCTAGATGAATACAATACTTTCTATGAAGAACAGAAAAATGGTAAGTTTTTTACCACAACAGCACTGAACCATTATCAACTAAAAGAATATTTCGAAAATATATTAAAGGTTCATAAAAAAGATGTTTTACATATAACACTTTCTTCGGGATTAAGCGGAACTTATCAAATAACAAAAGATGTTGCCGATGAAATAAACACAAAATCAAAAAATAAAATTTATGTTGTTGATAGCTTAAATGCCACTCAAGGACAAAACTTTTTATTAAACTATGCAAAAACTCTTAGAGATGAAGAAAAAGATGTAGAAACCGCATCGAAACTTGTCAATAAACTTGCATCAAAGTTAAATGTTTATTTTTTCCTTATAGATTTAGAAACTTTGAAAAAAGGTGGAAGAATTAGTGGGGCTAAAGCTGTTATGGCTAAAATTATGCAACTTCGTCCCATATTAAGATTTAACTCTAAAGGAGAATTAGAAGTAGTAGAGAAGGTAATCGGCGTTAAAAAAGTAATCCGCACTCTTTTTGAAAATTATGTAAAAAATCACGATCCTGAATACGATAATCTACCTGTTTATGTTACATATTCTGGCGAACAAACAAACGCAGATGAACTGATAACCCTTTTACAAGAAAAAGCAGGAGTAACGAAAATAGTGTGTAAGCCTGTTGGTCCGGTTATCGGCTCTCACACTGGACCTTACCTAACTGGAATAATCTTTGTAAGTAAAGAAAAAAGAAAATAATTTTATTTTCTTTACACTAACTATTAAATTGAAAAAATGATTAATTAATCAATCATTTTTTTTATTCTGCGTCTGCAAAAGGTGTTTCATTTACATTCGAACTTGTTTTTAGCATCTCTGCCAATTCTTCTTCTTTTGGAGTTTTTGTTTTTATGTTTTCTAATGCCCTTTTAATTTTTGCATCTATTTCATCAATGCTTAACCCTTCTTCTTTTTCTTGTTCCGGTTTTTCTTCTATTATTTCTTCTTCTACAAGTTTAAAGTTGAATAATGAATTTGATTTTTCTTCTTCTGTATAAATTGTTTTTATTCTTTCTAATAATTGTTCATTATTTGGCAATTCAGTTAAATCTTCTAATCCAAATCTTTTCAAAAATTCTTCTGTTGTTCCAAATAAAAGTGGCTTTCCAACAGCATCTTTTTTACCAACAACCTCAATCATTTTATTGTCTAATAAAAACTGGATTGTATAGTCGCTGTTTACTCCTCTAACTTCTTCAACTTCTAGCCTAGTGATAGGCTGTTTATAAGCAATGATAGAGAGCGTTTCAAGAGTAGCACGCGTTAGGGCTTTTTCTCTAATTGGATTTAAAATTAATGAGATAAAATCAGCATACTCTGGATTAGATGAAAGTTGAATTTTATTGTTATATTTTATTAAATGCACTCCACTTTTTTCACTCAACTTGTTTTCTAATTTATCAACTGCCTTTTTTATTAGTTTAATGTCAACGTCTAATTTTTCTGCAATAAAAGAAATATCAACTCCTTCTCCTGCGACAAAAAGTGTACTGAAAATTATATCTTCTAAATCTTGTTCAATTAATAAGTTACTCATAATCTCTCCTATAATGCTTCTTCTGTTTGATAATCAATATTTTGGGTTATTTCTATGTCTTCAAAAATGCTATTTTGAACTATCGAAATCGTCTGTGATTTTAAAAGTTCCAAAACCGCTAAAAATACATTTATAACTTCGCTCCTTGTTATATTTTCATCAATCAATTCTGAAAACTTTATCTTTCCTTTAATCATAACCGAGTCTTTAATTGCTGCAATTTTTTCCGAAATGGTAAATCTGTCTTTGGCAATGTTCTTAGGCTCTATGTCTTGTGTCTTGACTTGAACTTTATGTAGCAAACTTGCAAAAGCATCTAACAGATTATCTAAAACCATATCTTTAATTATTATTTTGCATTTGTTTGCGCTTGGCTCTGCTTCTTTATACAGTCGGTTAATATTTTCAATATTTTTTAAATTTTCACTTGCTTCTTTAAATATTTTATACTCTTCAATCTGCCTAATCAATCGTTGTTCACTGTCTTCCTCTTCCGGCACTACTTCATCTAATCTTGGCAGTAATTTTTTACTTTTAATTTCTAACAATGTGGCTGCCATCTCAATGAATTCGCTGGCTTTTTCTAGATCTAATCCATCAACTTGTTCAAGATATTTCATATATTGGTTTGTTATCTCTGACAAGCGGATATCCGTTATGTCCATTTTAGTTTCTTTTATCAAATGCAATAATAAATCTAGTGGACCTTCGAAATTGTCCAATCTCACCTTATAATTCAATTCACTTTCTATCTCTTGTTGTATTATTTCCATTTTAAATTATAAGCCTCCAAAATCTTAAGAAAACGTTTAGAATACCATCTATAACAATTCCAAAAATGTTTGTATAAGATAATGTAATTATAAAAAGTATTAAAATTATTGACCCATACCTTATCATAAAGTTTGTAAATTTATTACCATATTTTAAAAATGTATTAATAAAATTAAAGCCATCAAGTGGATAAATAGGCAATAGGTTAAATACCGCTAGTGCTAAGTTTATAATACAAATAAAATTAGTTAAGTAAAATAAAAATTGTAAAAACGCATTTGTACTGAACGCAAAAGGAAGACAAAGTATAAGTAAAGGAATAAATAAAAATGCCAGAATTAAATTGGTTAAAATACCAGCCAATGAAACAAAGGCCATATTCTTTTTATAATTTCTAAATTTCAATGGGTTAATTTGTACAGGCTTTGCCCACCCAAACCCTATAATAAAAAATGAAAGCGTGCCAATTAAGTCAAAATGATTTAAAGGATTCAAAGATAATCTTCCCGTGCGCTTTGGTGTGTCATCTCCGCATTTATATGCAACAAAGGCATGAGATAATTCGTGTGCCATAAGACAAAAAGTAATGGCAATAAAGTATGCCAACACAAAAATTAAAATTTCTATACCAGTTAAACCGCTAGTTCTAGTTAAATAATAAAGCATAATTTAATTATACCTTATTTAAATTAATAATGCAAAAGGTCATTACCTTTTTCTTTGAAAATTAATTAAGAAAATCTGTTTTAATTTAATTAAAAATAATATATTTATTAAATAATTATAAAAAAATGCGAAAAAAATCAATTTTTTGGCTATTTTTTATTAAATTATGATATTTTTTAATTATTTTTGTTTTTTAATGATTTTAAAATATTTTGAAAATCTTGTGGTAATTCAATTTCAAATTCCATTTTTTCTTTTGTGGTTGGTTGGATAAATGAAATCTTATACGCACACAAAAATTGTCCTTTAAGTCCAAACTTATCTTTATTTCCATATAACACGTCACCGACAATAGGACGATTTAAATATTTAGCGTGTACACGAATTTGGTGAGTTCTTCCAGTTTTTAAAGAAAACTCCACCAAAGAATATTTATCAAAAATCTCTTTTGTTTTATATTGAGTAATAGCAATTCTGCCACCACTAGAAACAACTGCCATTTTCTTTCTGTCCTTTTTATCTCTATCTATTTGAGTTGTTATTGTCCCGCTTTCTTCTTTAAATGTATTCTCTATTAGGGCTAAATATTTTCTTGAACATGTTTTACTAGCAATTTGTCTAGACAGGTCAACGTGCGCCTTGTCATTTTTTGCTACTAGTAAAAGACCACAAGTGTCCTTATCTATTCTATGTACAATTCCCGGTCTAATCTCGCCATTTATTCCACTAAGATTTTTTATTTGAAATAAAAGCCCATTTACCAATGTTTTGTTTGGACAAGAAATGCAAGGGTGAACAACCAATCCTTGCGGTTTATTTATTACTGCCAAATCATCATCTTCATAGACAATATCAAGTAATAAGTTCTCTGGTTTTAAATTTATTTCTCTTGGTTTTTCAAAAAAATACGAAATTTTATCATTTTTTTTCAATTTTTCGCCATTTTTTAATGAATTAAATTGTATTTTTTCATTTTCTTGTTCTTTATTATTTTTTATTTCAGTATTTTTTAATATTTTATTTCCTCTTATTAAGGTTATTTCCCCTCTCTCAATTGTGTTTTGTATATGAGAACGAGTAAAATCAGGAAAGCATATTTGTAAATATTGGTCCAATCTTTTACCAACATCACAATCATCTACTAATATAATATTGTTTTTATTTTCCATTCTCACTACTTTTATCAATCATCGAACTAAACAGATAGATACTCATCATAATAACTCCGAATGTCAAAGCTATATCCGCTACATTGAATATAGGGAAGGACATAAATTCAAACTTTATAAAATCTCTAACATAACCAAATACAATTCTATCGAAGAGATTTCCAACTGCTCCAGCCAATATGAAACCTAATGATGTATAAAGAAGTTTGCTATTTGATTTAGAAAGAATGATATAAAGAATTATTATAAGTACAGCTATAGAAGCTATTATAATAAGTATTCGTTGACTACCAGCAAATATACTCCATGCTGCTCCTGTGTTTTCGGTATATAAAAACTTAACAAATCCCGGAATAAATGTTTTATCTATTCCAACGGTAAAATATTTTGTTAATATATCGGCTACAAATAGCAAAGAAAAAATTGCGATAACTAGCGAAATTGATATTTTTTTATTGTTTTTCACTATTTTCTCCTTAATTTTTATTTATTTTTAGTAAATAAATAGTTTTTTCTAATTTTTCAATTTCTCCATTCAATATATATATAACTCCGGAAAGAAAATCCAAGGCACGGATTCTGTCTTCTTCTGCAAATTCAATAAAATTAACTTTTACATTATTTCCATTTGATAAATCTCGAGCGATAATTTCAATATCTTCTTGAGTTTTAGGAAAATATAACTTTTCTTCGATTATGTCCTGTTTTTCAATGTCTTTCAAGTTAAATTTTGAATTTATACTGATATTCCTATCTTTTTTTACTTTTTCAGGAGTTTTTTCTATTATTTCTCCATTGTCTTTATCTTCAAACCCTATTGCCTTTAAAAGTTTATCAAAAATTCCCATGTTGTACTCCATTTCTTTAAGTTATAATATCACATAAATTGAAACTTAAAAAATAATTTATATAAAGTGTTGACATTACATATGCTATATGATATAAATACCATGCAATAAAATATCCTTTGTCCCAAAGACAGCAAGTGGGAAACCATAAACAGAATTGTGCTTGCCGAGGTAAAGATTTGAGTGTAATTAGTTATCCTCTTATGTCTTTATCGGACATAAGAGGATTTTTAAATTGCCACACAAATTTATTAGTAAGGATGAACAAACTCTTTGTAAAAAGTGAAAATTGAAAATTTTAACATGAGGTTGTTCAGCAATTACTTAAAAGGAGAATCAAAGTGAGTTCTAATTTAGAATCAAAAAAAGAACTTGTAGGCGAGATTAAGGACAAAATTTCTAAGGCTAAATCTATTGCTTTTGTTAATTACACCGGAACAACCGTTGAACAAAACACAGCATTAAGAAGCGACTTTAGAAAGGCAAACGCAGAATTTAAAGTATATAAGAATCGTCTTGTTCTTCGTGCCCTTAATGAACTTGGTATAACTGGTGCGGAAAGTTATCTTCAAGGAGCTAATGCAGTTGCTTTTGGATTTAACGATGAAGTTACCCCTGCTAAACTTTTAGTTACAGCAGGTAAAGACAATAAATTTAAAATTGTCTTTGGAATTATTGGTGACAAAATCGTTTCAGCAAAAGATATTAACACATTAGCAGAGCTTCCAAGTAAAGAAATCTTGGTTGCCCAACTTCTTGGATTATTATCAGCCCCAGCTACAGGTCTTGTTAGCGTACTCAGTGCTCCAGCTCGTGGTTTAGCTGTTGCATTAAACGCAGTTGGTGAAAAAAAATAAACATCAACTAACCTAAAATATTAAAACCAAAATAAAATAAAGAGTGGTAATACCACAAAGGGAGATTTAAAATGGATTTAAATAAAATTATTGAAGACATTAAAAAACTTACAATCGTTGAAGTAAGCGAACTTGTAAAAATGTTAGAAAAAGAATTTGGAGTAAGCGCAGCAGCTCCAGCAGCAGTTGCAGCAGCTCCAGCAGCAGCAGGAGCAGCAGCTCCAGCAGCTGAAGAAAAAACTGAATTTACAGTTGCCTTAAAAGAAGTAGGGGCAAACAAAGTTGCAGTTATTAAAGTTGTTAGAGAAGTAACTGGTCTTGGATTATTAGAAGCTAAGAACCTTGTAGACAATGCTCCATCAACAATTAAAGAAAACGTACTAGCTAAAGAAGCTAAAGAATTTGAAGCAAAATTCAAAGAAGCTGGCGCAACAGTTGAATTAAAATAATTTGGTAAAATAAATTTGTGTGAAAAAGCAGTTCAAATGAACTGCTTTTTTTTGAAGCAAGTCACTTTTATAGAAAACCTTAAATGTGCACCAGCCATCTGTAAAAACACAGCGGCTTTAATCCAATTCAGTAACTGTCATTCTGAGGGAACGCAGTGACCGAGGAATCTTTTCAGCCGTACAGATTCCTCGCTTTGCTCAGAATGACATTAAGGATGAATTTTTTCACTTGGTTTGTTGTTCGGTTCTTGTATCGTTTGAGTGAAGGCTTGTTTCAATCCCTAGATTAAAATTTTTCAAAATAAACATACTAGCCTTAATAAAAGAGGTGAACTATGCCAAATTATATTCAAATCTTATTAAATGCCGTTTACAGTTTTGTCGCCCTATTCCTTATATCTAAAATTTTAGGAAAAAAACAAATCGCTGAACTAAACTTTACCGATTATATCGTTGGGATTACTATCGGTTCTATTGCTGCAGAATGGTCAACTGATGTAGTTAATCCATGGTATTATTATGCTATAGCTTTGGGCATATTCCTTATCTTTAGTTTTGTAATTACTCAATTGGAAAGAACAACCCTTTTTCTAAAAAGTTTTTTACGAGGAAAACCAATTCTAATAATTAAAGATGGTAAAATTGATTATGAAAATTTAAAAAAATCAAAGTTAGATGTCAACGACTTGCTGGGAATGTGTAGAAATAAAGGTTACTTTAATTTAACTAATGTTGCTTTTGCAATCTTTGAAACAAATGGCGATTTAAGTATCCTTCCTATTGGCAAACAAAAACCTGCTGTTGCTGAAGATTTAAACCTCAAAATACAACCAGTCCAATTAACAAAATTTGTAATAGATGACGGCATTGTAGATAAAAATTATCTACAATCTTTAAATAAAGATAACCAATGGCTTTTTAAGGAATTGAAGATAAATTCTAAAAAAGATTTAAAGAATATTTTAGTTGCTTTTTACGATGAAAAAACTGGCGAATTTGATGTGCATTATAAAAAATAGTTAAGAGCACTATTCAAAAATCTCTATTGATTTCTAAAATCAGTATGCTATACTCCTTTGTAGAAAAAAGGAGAATTAAATGAAAATCAGTGTTATAGGAACAACAAAACCGGGTTATGTTGCAACAAAGGAAGAGTTAGAAGATTTTAGTGGTAAATCTGCGGGAGTATGTTATATGCCTCATTCGTTTGAAGAACTTTTAAACGAAGAAAAAATTAAAACAGAGAAAAGAATATTTCAGACAAAGATTAGTAAACACCATAGCGTTTATTCACACCCTTATGTCTGTTTATATCTAGAAAATATACCTAAAGCATTGGCAATGGTTCTAAATAATGAAAAAATGTATACCACAAGTGAAAAATCGGCACGTTATACAAAAATGGTTTTACAAGATAAAGAACAAAAACTTTATGATAAATGGCTAGAAATTTTTAAAGAGTTAATCAAAACTGAATATCAAGAAAAAAATCCTAAATTTTTCACTGATGGTAAGATTGAAAAGTTGGCACAAGAAAATGCGAGATACTTAATTTCAGTATTTACTCCTACTTCAATGATTTATACAACTTCCTATGGACAACTAAATTATATCTATGGGTTTTTAAAAACAGAAATTAATAGGTCAATTCAAAATAAATTTTATGAAACTTTAAAGCCGGCAATGATTGATTTATGCGAAGCTTTAGAAAAGACAGGGTACATAGATTCAATTCTTCAAGACAACGGTAAAAATAGAACATTATCCTTGTACAATAAAAGTATAGTAACACCTTATTTTGGCGATGTTTATGCTACTTCATATAAAGGATCTTTTGCTCAGTTGGCTCAAGCACAAAGACACAGGACTATAGATTACACAATGTGTTTGTTAAACAATAATGAATTTTATGTTCCGCCAATTATTGAAAAAAGTAATGCCTTAACACAAGAATGGATTAGAGATTGTAATAAACAATCAAGCATTTTCCCTCAAGGTATGCTAATTAATATAAATGAATTTGGAACTTTAGATAATTTTATTTTGAAAATGTTGGAAAGATTATGTGCAATGGCTCAATTAGAAATTAATCAACAAACTTCTTCTACAAGAAATAAATATCTTTCAGCTCTAAAAGAAATTAATCATACCAGAACTCAAGAACTTGAAAAGTTTAATCATTCAAGATGCCTTGCAGGTTACAAATGCTCTAGTTTTTGTGGATTTAAAGAAGGAATTACTGGAGAAAGAATTATTTAACAAGGTTCGATTTGATTCTAATTATTTATATTTTAATAAAAGAGCCGTGAATGCGGTTCTTTTTATTTAACTTTAACAAACTTAGATAGGTCTGTTGTTTGCCTCATAATTTTATGATATCATTGTAAGGCAATGAGAATAGTCAATCTATCTTCTGGAAGCGATGGCAACCTTACATATATTGAAACAGAATCAGCAAAAATTTTAGTTGATGCTGGTTTATCATGCAAAGAGATAGAGAAACGACTTTCACTATTAAAAATTAATGGAAATGAAATAGATGCTATTTTTATAACTCATGAACACTCTGACCATGTAAAAGGACTTGATATTTTCGCTAGAAAATATGAAACGAATGTTTATGCTCATAATGATGGCTGGACCGCACTTTCAACAAAGTTAAGCAGAATTAAAGAAGAGCAAAAAAAATGTTTTGATTGCAATTCCTTTATCTTTAAAGATTTAAATATCACTGCTTTTAAACTTCCACACGATTCTGTTTGTTGTGTGGGATTTACCATAGAAAATAAAAATAAAAGGGTAAGTCTACTAACAGATTTAGGCAATATTGACAATCAAATTCTACAAAATGTTTTTGGTAGTCAACTTGTGTATTTAGAAGCTAATCACGACATAGAATTATTAAAGAATAATATTTGTTATCCCGCTAGTTTAAAGCGAAGAATACTATCAAAGGTTGGACATCTTTCAAATATTGTAAGTGCAGAAGCGATAAATTTACTTGCACAAAATGGCACAAGGCAAGTTGTTTTATCTCACCTTTCCAAAGATAATAACGACCCGGTGCTTGCATATATGACAATAAAGCAACATCTTTTAACTAATGGAATAATCGAAGGGGAAAATATTAAAATTGATGTTGCAACAACAAAGCCTGGAAAAATATACAGAATTTCTTAACTTTTGATATAATCTATTTAGGAGTTTATATGAGTGCCATTCAACAAATTTTTAAACCTATAACAAGATTAAAAGAGAATCTAGAACAAATTGATGGGAATATTCATAACATAGACATTAAAATATTAAGTGAGATAAAAGAAGCAAAGAAAACAACTTTAGTCATAGATTTCAATGCCAAAGTAAAAGAAATACTGAATAAATATAAACCTGTTCAATCTAAATTACTAAAAGAGAAAATAAAAATTTTTAAAGCATTTAATGATGAGAAAAGAAATCTAATGAAATCCGCTTTTATCTCAACTAATGTAATAAAAAATATTTTAATAAAGTTTACTTTTACAAACGACAATTATGTGCTAAGAGTTGTTAACTATCCTCAAAAAATGAATTATCCAAACTCAAATTGTCCGGGAATCTTCCCTAAAAACTATTTGTGTTTAATCTCAAAAGATTTCCCAAAATCATATCTAAATAGAATACAGCCTGATAGTTATGATCCTATTTGCATAACCTTTGATTGTTGGAATTCAATCAAACAAGACAAAAATTTAAATCAAAAAATATTTCCTCTTTTTGAATCTTCTTTAGATAACTTGTTAATATATGACCCAGAGATTTTTAATGCGTTTGTTGATTTCCCTATTTTTAATTACTATGACAACAAATTCTTATTAAAACTATCAAAAGAAGACCAAATTTTTCTAGAAGATAATATCTGCAATAAAAAAATCGATTTAAATGAATGCAATAGAGTATTTGAAATCTACCCAAAAATACAAGAAGATATTGAACGATACATCTTGAATTCTTATCAATTAAAAAATTATGAAAAATAATTTTTAAAATATTTTTGATTTTTTTAAAAAACACTTGACTTGCGTAAAAAATACGCATATATTATAAATATAGGAGATTAATATGAAAGATTTTATTAAAGAAATTTTCGCACCTGTTAAACTTTTAGAACATTCATTGAATAAAATTCAACAAGCAAAAACTAATTTAAGCGATAAGTTAAAAGAAGAAATTAAGAATTTGCAAGCACATGTGTCGTATAAAGATCACGATACAGAGGTTCAAAAAATTAAAGACAAGTATATTCCGCAAAAAATGAAGAACGAAAGTGAATATAACTCTTTAATATTAAAATTTAATAGTGAGTTGGGCAGAATTTGCGATAGTTTTTCTTTGAATTCGCAAGACCTTGCAAAAAAATTGCAGAAAGTTTTCTTCTATGAGACAAATGAATATTGGGAAATTAAGGAATTAAATTTACCGGAACCGGAACTTTGGTGGAATGATATAGATTGTAGAAATAGATATTGTCTTTGCTTGGTTAGTCCTACTTCTTCAAAATATACTAAGAATTTAGACTTAGAAAAGGAAGAAATTCCGTATCTCTCAGATAGAATGCGCAATATATCTCAAAAACGGAGAAAACACCCTGTTATTAAGATAGCTGAAGTTTGTTTTTGGGAAGAAACCCCAACATTCATGCTTCCTTTAGAAATACTAGGTAGTTTATTTCCTATTAAATACGGTCTGACAAAATCACTAACAGATCTTACTTTAAATCTTACTGTTGAAGACAAGTCCTTTATTAATACATTTGTTCGAAATACCTATAAAATTAAAGAAGAATCCCCTTTTTCCCATTCAAGAAACCATTATTGCATAGACATTAAAAAAGATTGGAAAAATCCCCTTTTTGAGAATTGTCCTTTTCTTGAAAACTACCTACATAAAATAATTTTAGGAGAAGACTTATTCCAAGATAAAACGGTAGAGAAAAAATTTCATGAAGAGGAAAGTAGAAGACAATTAAAAGTTTTGGAGAAAAAAGAATTATCTATTAAACTTCGTAAAGATAGACTTGCGAATAAAGAGGCTGATATCATTGCAAAAAAACAAAAACTTCTAAGAGAAGATGGTAGGGATCAATAATCGTTATCATTAAATAAATCGCTAGTTAATCTAGTGATTTTTTTATTAATTTAAACAAGTAAGAATATAATAATAAAAATCTTATCTTGTAAAAAGAAAGAAGTCAAAGACTCTTGCCAAAACATTGACAAGTGTGGTATACTTTCGCAGTGTAAAATCAAAGGAGATAGATATGAGTTACAAAATAAGAAACAAAGAAAAAAATAAGTTAGTGGTTGAAATCAAAATCAATCCTGAAAAATGGGAAGAATGCCTACAAAAATGTTATGAAGAGGAAAAAGGCAAATTTTCTGTTCAAGGATTTAGAAAAGGCAAAGTACCAAGAAAAGTTATTGAAAAACAATATGGTGAAGGAGTTTTCTTTGACCATGCAATAGACATTGGATTTGCAGATGAATACAACGAATTTTTAGATAAAAATTTAGATATTGAACCAATCACACAACCAGATGTAAAAATTGAAAAATTTGAAAAAGATGGGATTGTTCTTAGTGCAAGTGTCGAGATTGTTCCAGAAGTAAAATTGGGTACATACACGGGAATAACGATCGAAAAGGGAAAAGAAAAAGTAAAAAAAGCAGATGTAGAAAAAGAACTAAAATTAATTGCAGAAAGACAGGCTAGATTCGTCGAATCAAGTGAAGCTGCAAAAATGGGTGATTTTGCAACAATAGATTTTGCAGGATCAGTTGATGGAAAAATCTTCGAAGGTGGCACAGCACAAAACTATCGTTTGGAACTAGGCTCAAAAAGTTTTATTGATACTTTTGAACAACAAATAGTTGGAATGAAAGTCGGCGATTCAAAAGATGTTAATGTTACATTCCCAGAAAACTATCAAGAAAAAACATTGGCAGGGAAACCAGCTCTTTTCAAAGTTATTTTAAATAAACTTGAAACAAAAGAATTACCAGAAATAAATGATGAGTTTGCAGCAAATGTTAGTGAATTCGAAAATCTTGAAGATTACAAGAACGATATTGAAAAAAGACTACAAATTAAACTTGAAAATGAAAAAGAAAAAATGCTTGAAAACGAATTAATTGAAAAGATAGTTAAAGAAAGCGAAGTTGAAATTCCTGAAATTTTAGTAGAAAAACAAGTAGATATGTTTGTTAGAGATTTAGAAATGAGATTAGGTTATCAAGGAGTTAAGGTTGAAGATTATCTACAATATACAGGAACAACTTTGGATAAATTTAAAGAAGATAGAAAAGAAATAGCTACCCAAACAGTAAAAACTAGACTTGTTTTAGAAGAACTTGTAAAAAAAGAAAAAATGGGAGTGACAGATATAGAGTTAGATAAAGTTCTTAGCGAAACTGCTGATAAATATAAAAAAAGTCTTGCAGATTTCAAGAAGAGTTTAGATAATAAAACAGTCGCTTACTATCAAAACGACATATTAATGAAAAAACTCTTAGAATTCTTAAAAAATAACAACAATATAATCTAGATACTTAGGCAATATAATATAGAGGTGAATAAAATGTTAATTCCAATGGTAGTAGATCAAACATCACATGGCGAAAGATCATATGATATATATTCTCGCTTACTTGAAGATAGAATTATATTCTTAACAGGCGAAATCGATGACGCAACAGCTAACAATGTCGTCGCACAATTAATTTATTTAGAAGGGAAAAATCCGGATAAAGATATTTTCTTATATATAAACAGTCCAGGCGGAAGCGTTTCTGCTGGACTTGCTATCTTTGATACACTTAACTATATCAAATGCGATGTATGTACAATTTGCATAGGTCTTGCAGCATCAATGGGTGCATTCTTATTATGTAGTGGGACAAAAGGTAAAAGATTTGCGCTTCCTAACTCTGAAATTATGATTCATCAACCTCTTGGTGGAGCTCAAGGACAAGCCAGTGATATTCAAATTCAAGCTAAACAGATACAAAAAATCAAGTCAAAGATAAATTCAATTATATCAGAAAAAACAGGCAAGCCTCTTGAAAGAGTTGAAAGAGATGCCGATCGTGATTTTTATATGAGTGCAGAAGAAGCCTTGGATTACGGAATAATCGATAAGATTTTTGAGAAACGAGGAATAGAAAAACTTATAAATAAGAAATAAAAATATTTATTTGGGAAAACTAATATAGACGATTATAAAATCATCTAAAAATTTATAATAAAGGATAATAATGAAAAGCGAAAAAGAAAATCCAACTTGCTCTTTTTGTGGAAAAACACAAAATAGCGTAAAAAAATTGATTGCTAGTCCTAATGGGGATTGTTTTATTTGTAGTGAATGTATAGAAGTTTGTAAAGACATTGTTCGTGAAGAAAAAGTAACAAAGTTTGAAAATAAGATAGAACTATTAACTCCGGAACAAATAAAAATAAAGCTAGATGAATATGTAATTGACCAAGAAGAAGCAAAAAAGATTTTATCAGTTGCTGTTTATAATCATTATAAAAGAATTAACCATAATCTTTTAACACCAAAAGACAAAGATAACCAAAATAATGATATTGATCTTGAAAAAAGTAATATACTAATGGTTGGCCCAACTGGGAGTGGAAAAACATTACTTGCAAGAACTCTTGCAAAGATTTTAAATGTACCCTTCGCCTCTGCTGATGCAACTACCTTGACAGAAGCAGGATACGTTGGTGATGACGTTGAAAACATATTATTAAAATTAATTCAAAATGCAGATTATGACATTACAAGAGCACAAAGAGGAATAATCTATGTCGACGAAATAGATAAAATTTCTAGGAAAAATCAAAATGTGTCTATAACTCGTGATGTCTCAGGCGAGGGCGTACAACAAGCTTTATTAAAAATTGTAGAGAGTACCATTGCAAGTGTTCCACCACAAGGTGGGCGCAAACACCCACATCAAGAAATGATACAAATAGACACAACGAACATTCTCTTTATCTGCGGTGGGGCTTTTATTGGACTCGATAAGATTATAGAAAATAGGGCGAATGGCTCATCATTAGGATTTAATGCTGATGTCAAATCAAAACAAGATAAAGAAAAGGTTAATGTTTTAAAGCAAACGCAACCGGAAGACCTAATAAAATTTGGAATGATTCCAGAGTTTATTGGAAGAATGCCAGTGTTTGTTTCCCTAGATGAATTAAATGAAGATGCATTTGTAAAAATTCTAACACAGCCCAAAAATGCTATAGTTAAACAATATGTAAAACTATTCAATTTAGATAAGATTGAACTTGAAATCCAACCAGAAGCAATAAGGGCTGTTGCAAAAAAAGCTAAGGAATTAAAAACTGGTGCTCGTGGTTTAAGAGCAATAATTGAAGAAAGTATGCTAGATGTAATGTATTCTGCCCCAAGCAAAGACAATATTGAAAAAATAATCATCACCGAACAAGTTATATTAGGAAAAGAAAAACCAATCATAGTTTACAAAGAAAAAGAGGCCGTGTAACTTTAATAAAAAAGATATCAATTGATATCTTTTTTTATTGATCATTATAGTTTTTATAAAAAATTATTTATTAGAAAGAGGCGCGCCTCCTGCCATCTGTTTTGCAACTTCTTCTGCAAGGTTATCGCATCTCTTTTCAAGTCCTTCACCCATTTCATAACGAGTAAATCTTCTAATAGAAATTTTTTCTCCTATTGTAAGTGTTGCCTCATTAATAATTTGAGTAATAGTTTTTGAAGGGTCTTTTATAAAATCTTGATTCATTAAACAAACATCTTTGTAATATTTTTTAACTCTGCCTTCAACCATTCTTTCTATAACAGCTACTGGCTTTCCTTCGTTTAAAGCTTGTGCTTTCAATATTTCTTTCTCTTCATCTAATGCATTCTCTGGAACTTCGCTTTCATTTACATAAAGAGGTTTTGCTGCTGCAATCTGCATAGCAATATCTTTAATTAAATTTAAGAAAGCATCACTCTTTGCAACAAAATCTGTTTCGCAGTTGATTTCAACTAAAACACCAATTTTGCCACCCATATGAATATATGAACCAACGACTCCCTCAGCTGCAATTCTGCTAGCTTTTTTAGCTACTGCTGCCATTCCTTTCTCTCTTAGATATTTAATAGCTTCATCAAAATTTCCGTTATTTTCAGTTAATGCTTTTTTGCAATCCATCATACCTGCACCAGTTGTTACTCTTAATTGTGCTACATCTTGAGCTGTAAACATATTATTCTCCCTTTTTAGCCACTTTCTTAGTTGTTTTTGCAACCTTTTCAGTTTCTTTTTTCTCTTTTGGCTCTTTTTTAATTACTTTTTTAACTTCTTTTTCAACCTTTTTAGTTGGTTTAACTGTTTTTGTTGTTTTAGGTTCAGTTTTTTCTATTTTTGCTTTTACTTCTTTGTTTTCAGCTGGCTTTTCAGCTTTTATTGATTTTTTTTCTTTTTCTTCTTTTTCAACTTTAGGTTGTTTTACTTCTTCAACTTTTTCAGTTTTTATTTCTTTCTTGTCTTCCTTTTTAGCTTTTGATTTTCTATGATCTTTCTTTTCTTCTTCTTTATCCCCAACTATATCAGCAGTTAGTTTTACTTCTGCAAGAGCTTTTTCAAGGTCAACTTTTTCTTCTTCTGCATCATCTTTCTTTAATGAAACACCTTCACGAGCTTCAATAACTGCATCTGCAACAGCAGAAGCGATTAATTTAACTGAACGAATAGCATCATCATTTCCTGGAATGATGTAATTTATTCCTTCTGGGTCACAGTTAGTATCTACTAATCCTACTAATGGTATATGCATTTTAATTGCTTCTTTAACACAAATATGTTCCATAGATGGATCAACTACGAATATAACTCCTGGCATTTGTCTCATTTCTTTAATTCCGCCAAGGTTATGCTCTAATTTATCTCTTTCTGTTTTTAATATTGCAACTTCTTTTTTAGGTAAAAGTTCAAATTCTCCAACCTTTTCCATTTGATTAAGTTTGTTTAATCTCTCAATTCTTGCTCTCATTGTTTTAAAATTGGTAAGGCAACCACCAAGCCAACGAGAATTTACAAAAAACATTCCGCATCTATCTGCTTCTTCTTTAATAGCATCTGCCGCTTGTTTTTTTGTTCCTACGAAAAGAACACTCTTTCCAGTCGCAACAGTATCTCTTACAAAAAGATAAGCTTTATCAATAAGCTCTGATGTTTTCTCTAAGTTTAAGATATGGATATCATTCCTTGCTGTGAAGATGTATTTCTTCATTTTTGGGTTCCATTTTCTAGTTTGATGACCGAAATGTACCCCTGCCTCTAATAATTGTTTCATTGAAATAACTGACATTTTATTTTCCTCCTTGTTTTTAGTCTTCCTTATGCCATTATAGCTCCGCAAACAACTTGAAATTTTCAAGCAACCGTTACGCGAATAGGTCATAAGTGTTTATTTGTCAATGAACTGACCTTGTGAATATATCATAGTATAAAATAAAAAGCAAGTGTTATTTACATTGCTTTTAAAATTTAAGAGTTAAAATGTTTTTTAATATTATATCAATATGTTCAACCTATCTCTATAAAAATAAACTTTTAAGAAACCTCTTCAACAAGCCAAGTTATAAACTGCTTGTTAGAAGGCACTGTATCTTCATTAAATTTTCCACAGATTTTTTTGTATAGTTCTTTATCTTTACAACTTCTTTTAGCAATATTTATTGCATTTCTAATGTTTCGTTCAATATTATTAACAGGTGTATTATATTTAACGGCAATTTTAGGGTAAAGGTTAGTATTAAAAGATTTTAGCATTCTTCTGTCATTAACAATATGTATTACCAATTCTTTTATATATTCATACCCTAGATATTTTGTAGTAATTCCTATTTCATTTAATATCTCAATGGTCTTTTGTCTGCATTTTTCTATTTTTTCCTTATCCAGTGGAACTGAATCTTTTTCTTCAATAAGTGATAGCATTTTTTCAATTTCATCAACAAAGTTCTTTTTATCGACTACTTTTAAATTTTGATCCTGAAGCTTATACTTTTGAGGAGTTAAACTAAATATGATAATTTTTGGAATATAAAAATTCCTACTTTGAACAAACTCCTTATATAATTCATAATTAAAGTCGAATCCTTCTGCGTCAAAAAAAATAATTTCAGGATGAGATGTAGTCGTGTGGTGCAAAACTTCTGGTAAATTTATAGCATAAATTAAATTAATTTTTTGCTTTCTGCATATATATCGTAGAGCATCACTTAACATATAATCCTTTTTTGAAAACAACAAAGCACTCTTACACATAATTACATTTTCTCCTTTTAACCAAGGTGATTTTACAATTAATTTAAAAGAAATGCAACAATTTTGTAAAATATTAAAAATTATTTTAAAAAATAGGTAATTATTTTTACAAAAATTCTAATTTTGTCTATATTTGTCGAAAAGAAGTTTCTTAAAATTTAAAAGGGGCTTGCCTTCTTGTAAAGTTTTAACCTTTATGGTAATATTAAAGTATGTTATTTAACAATTCAGCTTCTTATAAAAATATTAGAGATGACTTAGAAAGAGGAAATCTTTCTCATGCTTATCTTTTTTTGTCCGTAGATGACTTAAACAATTCTTTATTTATAAACGAAGTTTCAAATTTAATTTTATGTGATACAAAGACCGCATGTGGAAAGTGCGCGTCTTGCTTAAAAGTTCTAGCTAACTCTCACCCTGATATATTAAACTACCCAAAAAATAAATCTCTTTTAGTTGAAGATACTGAGGATATGAATAATCATGCCTATGAAATGCCAATGCTTGCAGAAAAAAAAATTATCATTGTTAATAATATTGATAATGCAACGATTCAAGCGCAAAACAAAATGTTAAAGACTCTTGAAGAACCTCCAAAATCTGTAATTTTCTTTTTAACTGCGAAAAATGAAAATAAAATTCTTCCTACAATAATTTCTAGAAGTAGAAAAGTTAATTTATCCCCTTTAAAAAAAGATGAAGTTAGAAACTATCTGCAAAGTCAAAATAAAAGATATGATGAAATGGCATTAAAGAGCGCATTGGACTATGGCGAAGGCTGGATAGGAAAAACAATAGAAGTATTAGATGATGAACAGTTTATTCAAAAAAATAAATTAGTGAATGATATAGTAAATGATTTTAATTCAAGCAAGGAAATTTCAATATATAGTTCAAAGATTATAAACTATCGAGATAATTTTAAACTTTTTTTAGAACTATTATCAAAAAATTTCAATCAAAAGCTAGAAAACCCTAAAAACATTTCTCAAGAAGGTGTTATACAAATAATAGAAGAATTAAATTTAGCTAGCCAAAAGCTAGATAGATATGTAAATCTAAATTTAATAGTCGACAATCTACTAATGAAAATTTTAGAGGTTAAATATCTTTACAAGATTTAAAAAAATATATATATTAAAGACTAGGAGCTTAAATGAAAGAAATAACAGTTACTTTTGAGGAAAGTCCAGTTGGTTACCCTCTTCAATATAACGATGAAATTGTCAATATAAATAAAGGACAATTTATTTTAGTAGAATCAATTCGTGGATTAGAAATAGTTAAAGCAGTTTCCTCTATTTCTAAAACAAAAGAAGCAAAAAAAGAA
>JAQVQJ010000091.1 GCA_028701635.1 Clostridia bacterium
CGAAGTGAAGAATATAACGAGCTGAGAAGGGAAAAACTGCAAGTGTTGTTGCAAAGCAATCAACATTGTAAGTTTTGAGATGCGAAGCGATGTTATATTCGAACTAGCAAAGCGAAGTGAAGAATATAACGAGCTGAGAAGGGAAAAACTGCAAGTGTTGTTGCAAAGCAATCAACATTGTAAGTTTTGAGATGCGAAGCGATGTTATATTCGAACTAGCAAAGCGAAGTGAAGAATATTAAGAGTCAGACTCTTAATTAAAAAAGTCTGTTTATTAAACAGACTTAATATCTTGGTGGATCGCCGGGGGCTCGAACCCCGGACCCCCTGATTAAGAGTCAGATGCTCTACCAGCTGAGCTAGCGATCCATATTGTTTATTTTTGGAGCGGGTGAAGGGAATCGGACCCTCGCGGCCAGCTTGGAAGGCTGGAACTCTACCACTGAGCTACACCCGCATATACTCTCACATTTCAGTGTGAAAGCATAATAACATATTGGAAGGCTATTGTCAACTCATTTTATTCTTTTTTATCTTCAATTTCTGCATTTACAAATTGACTATTATATAAATCATAATAAAATCCTTTTTTATTTAGAAGTTCATTATGTGTTCCTTGTTCAACAATATTTCCTTTCTCTAAAACAAGAATTAAATCAGCATTTTTAATAGTTGAAAGCCTATGTGCGATAATAAAAGATGTTCTGCCGTGCATTAATTTATCCATAGCTTTTTGAATTAAAACTTCCGTTCTAGTATCGACGGAACTTGTAGCTTCATCTAAAATTAGCATAGGCGCATTTTGGATTATAGAACGAGCAATTGTCATAAGTTGCCTTTGTCCTTGGCTTAAGCTTTCTTCGCCCTCTATCATCATATTATAGCCGTTAGGAAGTGTTTCAATGAAGAAATCTATATCTGCAACTTTACAAGCTTCCTTAACCTCTTCCTCTGTTGCTTTTGGATTACCATATTTCAAGTTTTCCATAATTGTGCCTTGAAAAAGCCAAGTATCTTGGAGAACCATTGAAAATAATTTTCTAACATAATCTCTACTCATTTCTTTTGTTGATATGTCATCAATTAAAATCTCACCCGAATCAATCTCATAAAATCTCATTAAAAGATTAACTAAAGTTGTTTTTCCCGCTCCTGTTGGACCAACAATCGCTATCTTTTGCCCCGGTTGAGCAATACAATCAAAATTGTTAATAATTTGTTTATCTGGCTCATATCCAAAATTTATATTTCTAAATTCAACTTTACCCTTAATATTTTCTATAATTTTTAGATCATTTCCATCTTTTTCTTGTTCTTGTTCTTCTAAAAATTCAAAAACCCTTTCACTTGCAGCTGCTGTTGACTGCAATGTTCCAGAAATTGTGCCAAGTTGCCCTATTGGCTGATTAAAAATTCTAATATATGTTATGAAAGTTATAATTGTTGCGGCAAAGTAGATATTGTTTGTTTGAATTGCTATCCATGCTCCATAAACAACCACACAAGTGAAAACAAGATTTCCTACAAAGCTAATAATAGGAAACATTAACCCCGATAAAAATTGGGATTTTTGAGAATATCCACGAAGCTTATTGTTCATTTTATCAAACTTGTCTAGGGCTTTTTTCTCACCATTAAATACTTTAACGATATTATGTGCAGAATAAATCTCTTCTATATTTCCGTTAATATCACCTAATTCTTTCTGTTGCTTTTTAAAATACTTTTGTGAAAATTTTACAATTAAAATTATTAAACCTATTGCTAGTGGAATCTCACAAAGTGTTATTAACGTTAACTCCCAACTTATTGTAAACATCATAACAGGAATACCTATAATCATAATAACTGATGATATCAAAGATGAAAAAGAATTATTCAATGTTTGTCCTATTGTATCAACATCATTAGTAATTCTGGAAAGAACATCTCCATAACTATTTTTATCGAAATACTTTAATGGCAATCTATTGATTTTTTTTGAAATTTCTTCTCTAAAATCTTGTGACATTTTAGCAGATATTTTCGCCATAATAAAACCTTGCAAATACGAAAATGTAGCGGCAATAATATAAACACTTAATAAACTAACTCCATAAGTATAGATAACATTAATATCAAACTTAAAAATGGATTTCATCATATCATTCAATATAATTGGTCCAACTATACTTAAAACTGTTCCCACTATTGCAAGACAAAAAGAAATTATAATTGACACTTTAAAAGGTTTTAATTTAAATATTAATTTTAAAGTACTTTTTTTAAAATTTTTAGCTTTACTAACATTCATAGCAGCCATCATTGGCCCGCCACCTATTGGTCTAGGTTTGTTTTCTATTTTTGCCATTTATAATTCCTCCTTAGATAACTGAGATAAGGCTATTTCCTTATAAATAGGACAAGATTTAAGTAACCCTTTATGTTTTCCTATTCCAACAATCTCGCCTTTATCGAGGACTATTATTTTATCAGCATCTCTAATTGTCCCAATTCTCTGTGCAACAATCAATACGGTTGAATCCTTTGTGTGTTTTCTCAATGCTTTTCTTAATTCTTTATCTGTCTTATAATCTAGTGCTGAAAAAGAATCATCAAAGATATAAATTTCTGGGTTTTTTACTATCGCTCTAGCAATAGAAAGTCTTTGTCTTTGCCCTCCCGATATATTTTTACCACCTTGTGAAATATGATGAGTTGTACCATCTTCCAAATCATAAATAAATTTTGCTTGAGAAACTTCTATTGCTTCATTTACTTCTTGTTCTGTAGCATTTTTTTTGCCATATTTTAAGTTTTCTTCTATGCTTCCGCTAAATAATATTCCTTTCTGTGGTATGTATCCAATTTTGTCATTTAATTGATTTAAATCATATTCTCTAACATCGTAACCATCAACTAGTATCTCTCCCTCTACACAATCATAAAATCTTGGAATTAAATTAACTAAAGTTGATTTCCCACTTCCAGTAGAACCAATAAAAGCTACCGTTTCACCCTTTTTAGCCTCAAAAGAAATATTAGTCAAAACATTTTTCTCCGCGTCTGGATATTTAAATGAAACATTTTTGAATATTATTTCTCCCTTTTGTTTTAAATCATTTGGAATGCCTGCTCCATTTAAAATTGTATTTTTTGCATCCAACACTTCATTTATTCTTTTAGATGAAACTATGCTTCTTGGAATCATAATAAACATCATTGAAAGTATCATAAAACTCATAATTATTTGCATTGCATATTGTGTAAACATAGTCATAACTTGAATTTGTCGTGAAGCATTTGAAGGATTGTTTATGATAAGAGTAGCACTCACCCAAATAATTGCCAGCATTGTTATACTCATTATTGAAGATATTATTGGAGTAATCATAGCAGTAACTCTGTTTATGTAAATGTTTGTTTTAGTAAAATTTTTATTAACATCTTCAAATTTTTCTTCTTGAAATTCTTCAGCATTATTTGCACGAACAACTCTAATTCCAGTTAAGTTTTCTCGAGCAACTAAATTTATTTTATCTGTATATTTTTGCATAAATTTAAACTTTGGAACTACTAAGAAGAAAACCATCATTAGCAACAGTATTAAAACACCTATCGCAATAGCTGTAACAATAGACAATTCAGTTGAAAGTCCAACAATTTTAGCGATTGCAAGAATTGCCATCAAAGGAGCCATAACCCCAACCGTTAAAATCATATTAAATACCTGTTGAAATTGTGTTATGTCATTTGTCGAGCGAGTAATTAGGCTTGCAACTGAAAATTTATTAATTTCTGACATAGAAAAGCTATTCACTTTCTTAAAGATATTTCTCCTTATCTTAGCAGCTAAATTTGAAGTTACTATTGATGCAACTAGACTTGCAATAATGAGGCAGGCTATATTTATTGCAACCATAAGCAACATTAATCCACCATTAGTTAGAATATCGTTCCAATAAATACTCATATCACCAAGAAGTGCACCCTCATTAATAAATCTAACTATATTCCCCATATATTCTACAAGCTGTAAACCAACATAGACTTCTGCCGAAATGACAATAAGGACTAAAAAAACCCCTAACCATTCTTTCCAACTTAAAAATTTCATTAACTTAAACATTTTTGCCTCACTTAAAACAGATAGAATTATATATTAAATACTATGATTATCATAGTATTTTAAATAAAATAATTTGACTTTAATATATTTATTTAGTATATTAGCAATATATACATGCGGGTGTAGCTCAGTGGTAGAGTTCCAGCTTCCCAAGCTGGCTGCGAGGGTCCGATTCCCTTCACCCGCTCCAACTCAAAACTCAAAAAAATTTTATTTACCCGCTCCAAAAAGACAAATTAAAAAGGAGTTACTTAACTCCTTTTATTTTAAATTATTCTTCAATTGCTTCTGTAATTAATAATTTCAAATCTTCCAAACTCGTGTTATAGTTCGAATAAACTTGATATATATAGCTTGAAACTATGAAATGATCATCTGCATTGGTTGTTTCGTTATATTCAGCATTTTTAATTGTTAAATTTTCATAATCAAGATTTAAAACATTTGTTGTTCCCTCTCCTGCTTCAATCTTTGTTAAAACTTCTGTACCGACAATTCCAGTTAATGAATAAGCCTCATAACTTACTAAACCATCAGCATTTCCTTTAATTCTTCCAAATGCAGAGGCAAATCCGCCTTCTGGGGAAAAATCTTCAACACAAATAAACTCATATTCACTATCTATACTATCATAGAAGAAACTTACTAAACTAATTTTTTCAGTTACAGAATTCCAACATACAAAAACAACTTCATACCCCATTAGTTTATAAGCAACTTTAACTTCTACACCATCTATATCAATTTCATAAACTTGATTTTGTTTAACATTTTCAACATCTAATATTTTTTTGCATAGTGTAACTATAAAATCTATTCTTGCAACACTTTCTGTATATGTCGCTGATTCAACTGCCAAAACTCCACTTGCCAAGGTAATCTCGCTTATTGATGGAAGAGAGTTTAAATTAATTATATTATCCTCACCCGTTCCTGTTTCAACTACTGGCAACTCAGGGGCTCCGTCGTAATCATCGATAACATCCATATCTATAGCTGCCCTTGTAATAAAATTATTTGCTTGTATTTCATTTAATGAATTATCCTTAAAAATTAAAAACAAACCTAAACCAATTGCTGCCAAAACTGCAAAAATGATAATCGCTTTAATAATTCTTTTTTTCATTTATTCTCCTAAATTTCAAAATAATAATACAATAAATTTTAAAAATTGTCAATAAATAAAACTATAAAAAAATAACACCCAACGGTGTTATTTTTAAATTTATATTTACTTTTTTGATTTAGCTGATTTCTTTTTTGTGCTTGTTGACTTTTTCTTTGCACTTGTTGATTTTTTAGTTTTTGGTTTTTCTTCGGTTGTTTTAATTTCTTCTATCTTTGTTTCTACTTCTGCACCTTCT
>JAQVQJ010000092.1 GCA_028701635.1 Clostridia bacterium
TTTAAGAACCTTTTTATCCATTTTGTATTCCTCCTTTCATATTTTTATTATTTTTACGTGCCCGCTTTTTTTCAAGAAGGCGATGTAATGCATCAAGTAATGATTCGTTGTCATCGCTGTTATCGTTTTCATCATAAGCAAAAACAAGATACGCCGGTTTGTTATTGCGAAGTAATAAAACGTAGCCCTCTGCATCGACCGTTCTTGCGACACGAGAGAAATTTT
This sequence comes from Clostridia bacterium, assembly GCA_028701635.1. The sequence continues at coordinate 226 of JAQVQJ010000092.1, forward strand.
GATTAGCCTCTTTCAGACTAACGAGTTGTTTAATACGCAGTTTCATATGTTTACCTAGAAACTATCTTAACAGAAAAATAGGTATAAAACAACCTATAAAGCACTTAGCAGGTATTTAAATAAATAAAAGAGGCTTCAGATAAAGCCGCAAGAATGGTGCTGCCAATAATTAACAGGTTTAGTACAAATGAATCCCAAATTAGAAGAGTGCTTAATAATGTGTGTGAAGTCGTTTATGCTCTTCGGAATCTATGAAATTATCAAAGTCATTATTATGTTTTTTATTAAATATATTGTGATTATGTTCATGCGAATGTTTAATCTCGTGAGTATGTGTTGTTTCATCATGAGTATGAGTTACAAAGTGAATATGTTCATGTAAGTGCTCTTTTGCTAAAGTATCAAAGATGACTAATATTGTTCCTAAAATCATTATAGGAAGGGCTATATAATAAAACATATTTGGAGTCTCTGGTAGGATAGCAAACGATAAAGCTGTTCCAATAAATGGCGTTATTGCATAATAGGCACTTGTTTTTGCTGCTCCTAAGGAGTTTTGGGCTCTTACATAAGAAAAAATACTTAATCCATAAGCAACAAAACCTAATAAAACAGCATATAAAACATATAACCAATTGCTAATTCGTTCTCCAATAATTAGCGCAATTACTATAGAAACAGCGCCCGACAATAAACCTTTTATGGTTACAATTTGATATGTACTTTTAGAAGAGATTTTTCTTGTGCAGTTATTTTCAAATCCCCAACATATTGTCGCAAGTAAAACAAATAAAGATCCAAGTGAAAATTGGAAACCTTCCTTTGTATCTATAGATAAAACAAAACTTGCTGAGGCAATTATCACTATTGCTATCCATAACTTCGGTGAAATTTTCTCTTTAAAAATTAGTAAAGCTATTAATGAAGTTGCGACTATTTCAAAATTGCTAAGAAGAGATGCACTTGAAGCTGTCCCATATTTAATTCCAAACATTAATAAAATAGGCGCAGCAACATCAAGAACCACCATTCCGATTACATAAGGCAAATCTGATTTTGATAGTCTTTTTGTCTTATCTTCTCGCTTAAAGCGAAATAAGTAAATAATGCTGATTCCAATGCCGGCACCAAGGTAAAGAAATCCAGCAAGCATTGTTGGAGAAATTTGTTCAATAAGGATTTTTGAAAAAGGCACATTAATTGCATATAGTATTGCCGCTAATATTGCTAAGGTAATTGCAAATATCTTTTCTTTTTTCATACTTATATTTTAACAAATAAATAAAAAACAGCATTGAATTATATCAATGCTGTTGTGATTACTTGGCTATACACTCAAGAAATGATACACTGCACCCACCTTGAGTGATTTTAGGAGCAGTTGCACCCACCCCTAACGCTTTTAGTTAAATAAAATTATTTCTTTTTTAATTCAATGCCTTCACGGATTGCCGACAATTTTGAGTGAAGTCTTTTATTAGTTTCTTCTTTCTCAATATTTGTTTTTTCATATTCCAATTGCATTTCAATAACAGCTTTAAGGCTTTCAAAATAACTTTTGCTTTCATCTTCATCAAGCTCATGTATGCTTACACTTAAAATCGAATACAAATTTTTCATTAAGTCATAAATTTCAGGTGATATTTTATCTTTGCAAGCTTCAATTCTAGTTTCCACATGATTATCTTTAAGTGTTATTTCTTTACAATATAAATTAATCATTTTTTCAAAGACTCTTCTTAGATATGCAAAAGATCCAGCATATAAAGAGTCAAGATAAGAAAAATAAGCTCTTCTATAATCTGAATACGTATCGAAGCGTTCTAAAACCTTTTTATAGCAATCAAAATCAATTCCTTGTATATCAACATTTGAAGGAAATTGGCCAATTTTCATCATGGTAACAACACCATTTTCTTGTTCAAGCCTAACAAACAATGAATATGAGGTGCCATCTCCTGTACATTCCAAAAAATACTTTAAATAAGCAACATTGCGTTCACTAATTTCGTCCGCATTAAAGCTATTTGGAAATCGAAAGGTTTTAGTATTAGTATATGGTTCAATGTAACTAATTAAATTGTTTTTAGAATCTAATGCAAAATATAAAGTATCCCTACTTGAAAACAATGATTCGATTTTATAACTAAATGGATATCTTTTTTTGCAAACATTGCAAAGAGACTCAATTTTATTTCCTAACAATCCAGATGTGCTTAAAAACTCTTTTAGTCCTTCATCATTTTTTGAATACTGATTGTCTTTTTTTGCATAAATAATGAATCTTTTTTTGCAATAAAGTGGAACATCATTAAAAAATTGCTCAAATGTTAGTTTTTCCATAATTTTCTCCTAAATTATCATTTTTTAATATTTCTTTAACGAAATTGCTATTAAACCAAAATGACTGTTTTGTATATTTAGTTAATTGTGTCTCCTTATCAGAAATTGGCAGCATGAATGTATCTTTTTTGTTTCTACCATGAGGCCTAATATGGCAAATACCATTTCCGTTTCTTTTTTCTTTAGCGAATCGATCAATTATTTTACCTTTTTCATATGTTAGGGCATTACCGTTTTTAATTAAGGCGGCAGCATCTTCGTACATTTGCTTAATTTTACCATCAACTAATGAGTTCGGTATGTTCCAAAATTGAACTCTATCAAATCTACACACGCCATATTCATCATCTTGAAACACAAAGAACATTAGCTTCCAATCAACAAATTCTTCTCTTATTTCCGACATTTCCCAAGGAGTGTTAACTAATTCTGTAAAATCAAAAGCAGGAAAAGACATACTTTCATGTGGCTTTCCGTTTTTCTTTAATCTAACTATTTTAAGTTTTATTCCAGCATCCGCCATTTCCTGAGTGCTTGAATCCTTACCAGTAAGCCCAAGCATTTTTTGTGCAATCAAGAAAGGCAATTGTTTGGCTTTGCTATTTATATAAAATTTATGTTTTAAATCTGTAATAGACATTCCATGATATTTGCTTAATTTTTCTTTGTAAATCTCTTCAAGAGGATTTTTCATCCATTCATCCTCGGAAATAAAAGAAACATAAGGAGCAAGCTTATGAATTGCTTCTCTATAAAGTCTTGTCATGAATGAATTCTTGAAGCTATATGCTCTAGGTTTGGCTAATATTTCGCTATTTGGTTGTCTGCGTGTTTGAAAAGAATCAGTGCCTTTTGTGCAGGCTGCTAAAAAAGTAGTATCGGATTCGGATATTTCATGAGCTTTACCCATTACTATTTTTTGATGAATGATTTCCCAATCTCTTTTAATCACTCGATATTCAAGAGAATGTTCAAATTCAAATAAATCCCAGGCGGTTATTTCAAAATCACTCTGTGGTTTGCCTTTAATGTATTGATAAAACCATACGAGAAGTCTTCTATTTTTATTATAAAAAGAACTAGTTTCAAAAGTTGCAACTTCTTCTTTAAAATAATCAATCATATTTAAAACAAGACGCTCTTTCGAAGAAATATTACCTCGGGTATCACTTTTAACTGGAGTTACCTTTAGTTCAATTCCAGCATCAATGAAATCAGGGTGGTCATCGCTATTTGCTTTGTACTTAAAAACATTCTCTTCAACAAAATTACCAAGCCCGCCTTTGTGTGCTTTATTTATTTCAGATAAACCGAGTTCTCCAAAAGTTTTATGCAAAGAATTTTGAGTAATTCTAATAATCTCACTTTCAGACAAATGTCTATTAGTATCATCCATATAAAATCCCTTTTTGAATTATATATCAAAAAGAACGCAAAATACACCTTAGTCTTTGTTTATATAAAGGAATAAATTATCTTAAGATATTTATTATAATAGTAAAATGATCTTTACTTTTTTTCGTTGATCAAGTAAAATCTATATAGTAAAATCATATTGCTGAGGTATCAAATGAAAAAAACAGTTATAGAATTATTCGCAGGTGTTGGAGGATTCCGTGTTGGATTCAACAACATAAAAAGTTTCGATAAAAATGGCAAAGCTATTGAAAATGGACCATGGAATTTTGTGTGGGCAAATCAATGGGAGCCATCCACTAAAACTCAACATGCATTTGATTGTTACAACACGAGGTTTCCAGACGCTACAAGGAATTCTAACATTGATATTTCAAAAGTCGATAGGACCACTATTCCTGAACACTCGGTCTTATGTGGTGGATTTCCTTGTCAAGATTACTCAGTTGCCCACTCTTTAAAAGATGAGAAAGGCATCGAAGGTAAAAAGGGTGTTCTTTGGTGGGATATAAACGATATCTTAAAAGTTAAAAGACCACCATTCGTTTTATTGGAAAATGTGGATAGATTGTTGAAAGCTCCAGCAAAACAAAGAGGCCAAGCATTTGGGATTATTTTAAGATGCTTTGCTGATTTAGGATACGGAGTTCAATGGCGTGTTATTAATGCTGCAGATTATGGTCATCCTCAAAAAAGAAGAAGAACATTCATTTTTGCATTTCATAGTTCAACAAAATATTACAAAAATTTTGAAGATAACATTGACTTTGCTCAAGAAGATGTACAAGAAGCAATGCTTTTTGCGTGTTTCCCAGCATCACTCACATATTCAAAAGAAGATAAGATTGTCGACATTTCAAAGAAAAAATATAAAACAGTTGCGGATGTATCTGAAAAATTTAAATTTGATTTTGATAATGCAGGATATATGTTGGATTACAAAATGATAACCGCAAAATTAAATGCTGTTTATGATGGCAAAACCAAAACTTTAAAAGAGTGTTTAGATTGCAAAAATGTTCCTGATTTTTGCTATAAAACAAATGTTAAGAAATTTGAATATCTTAAAGGTTCCAAAAAGATTGAAAGAGTTGCTGCAAATGATCATAAATACTTCTACTCAGAAGGGCCTGTTCCATTTCCGGATAAATTAAACACTCCAGCTAGAACAATGCTTACTAGTGAAGGTACAGTAAATCGTTCATCCCATTTAATCATGGATCCTATTTCTAAAAAATATAGAATATTAACACCTGTTGAATGCGAAAGAATTGATGAATTTCCAGATAATTGGACAAATACAGGAATGCCAGACAAAAGACGCTACTTTATGATGGGAAACGCTTTGGTTACTGGACTGATAAGAACAATAGCTGAAAGCTTAGAATATTTCATTGATAAAGAGGATTAGTCCTCTTTTTTATATTGCTATATTTAATATTTGTTTAAGCATATAAAAAATACGAAAAGGGATAC
>JAQVQJ010000093.1 GCA_028701635.1 Clostridia bacterium
TTGGAATTTTTCCATTTTCTCCTTTTAGCAAAGATAGTAATGTTAAAACAAGGTCATTTGCTTTTATTCCTTTAATGGCTTTGGGGGTCAATTCTTTTAAAGCTCCCACTATTTCCTTATTGCCTTTTTTGATAACATTTTTTGTGTCTAAATTAGCCTTAGCGATAGCTTCGAGTTCGTCTTTGTTATCATTCTTTTGAGTTTGAACTATAAGAGCCTCAAGATTGTCATTAACCTCTTTATTGTTGTTTTGATTTTGTAATATTAATGCTTCAAGTTTCATATTATTTTATAAATTTATAGTGTTTGAAATTTTTCTTTCTTGTTTTTTCATCATATTCAACAACTAAATAAGAATAAAGAGATATTAATAAAATTGCTATAATTAATTTAGTCATATTATTTGTTTTTTGGTAGTGATTTATATTTAAAATTATATTTTTTAAATATTATGTCAATTGCTTCTGCATCTATACTATTCAACAAATCTGCTTTTTCATTATCATTTAGTTTCTTGTAAGAATCTTTCTTAATTTCTTTTTCTAATAATTCTTTTAATTTTTCTCCATATTTAATTTTAGCTTCTTCAAATATTTCATCTCCATTTTTTTCTCTAAATTGAATTAAAGATTTATTTGAACTTTTATCCCAATTAGTAAAATTTATATTTGTGTCAGAATTCATTATAACATTATTTATTTCTTTTATTAATTCTGTTTCTCTGTCTGTTTTTACTCTTGAACCAAACATTAATTCAGATAAAGCAGGTTCTCCCATAATAGTTTCTCCAAATATATTCTTTTTTTCTGGTAAGGTATTTCTTAATCCTGGTATTTTAGCTTTGAGTTTGTCTATATTTCCGGAAGATTGTCTTTGTTTTGGGTCAAAGGCATTTGCAGTATCTGCCAATATACTAGGTATTAATCTGCTGGAGGCAAAGTTTGTAATCCAATCTAATGTATCATCGGTCATATCTTTTAGTTCATCGCCCTTTTTATATCCAAGTGAAACAAAATAATCTCTAGCGTCAGATATTACCGGCAAATCCAATAGAGCTGAGCCAACTCCTTTGGCATATTGAAATGTTTTTTCTTTTCCACCCTTATCTCCATATTTCCTAGCATACATCATTGCAGTTAAAGGAACAGACAATGGTCCAAACCAATCTACAGAAATCCATTTACCTCCTATTCTCACGGCATTATAATTAGAATTTCTTAATTGTTCTATTTGTGCTCTTTGTGGGTCATAAGCTCCAACAAAATCGTCTTCATCTAGCTGTCTTGAAATCATAACAGCTCCAGTTAGTCCAATTCCAGCTCTTGTTAAATCTCTAATTATACTTTTAATTACTGTCTTATCTTTTATTGTGCCTTGTTTAATAGCCTTAAATGTTTTTATTAATGCTTTTGGTATTCCTAAACCAGCATAATCCATACCTGTAGCAACTACATTCGCTGGAGTTTTAATAAAAGGAAATAATAAATCGCCTAATCTAACATCTCCAGTGACTTTATTAAATACTTTTCTCAAATTCTCGGTTGCTTTTGAAGCCCAAGAATCGTTTGTCCAAGTAGCCATTTGAGCATCTAAAATTCCTTGTTGTCTTAATAATTCGCCAGCTGGAGTTTTCGGTTCTAATCTCATAGCATCAATCATTGCCTCTTTTGCTAAATTTTTATCTTTGAACATTTTTCTAGCACTAACATTTACACTATCAGCAAAATGAAAAGATGAAAAAGCTACGTCAGGTGCTCCCATTAATTGTTTAAAAACTATATCTTCGACAACTCTAGCTCCTTTTCTATAAATTCCTGGACCTTGAGAATGGACAATATCCCCTCCTAATACTCTTGAACCACCAGCCCCAGTATCAGTTATGCTTATCATTCTAGAAATATCATAACCAGTTTTTTGATAAACTTCATTCACCATTCTAACATATTCTTTTGCTAAACTTCCGTCAGTTCCCTTAACTGATAAATTAGAAAATCTTCTTGAAAAAGCTTCTATCAAACCAACTTCAATATTAGAACCAATATTAAGTATAGGCGATTTTATAGATGCCAACATCATTCCTCTTCCTACTGTTCCTGTTGCTATTCTTAATTGATTTGCTGGACTTTTACTCATTAAATAATCATCCATCTCTTTTTTAGCTTTCCAAAAGTCTAGATTCTCTTTTCGTTTTAATGGACTTCCTAAATCATCACCTAAAATCTTTTGAGCTTGGTCTATCTTTTTAGATATTTTAGAGATTTGTGCTATTTCTTCTGATGAAATACTAATCCCTAACCTCTCCGTCACGACTTCTTCTAGTAAAGACTTTAAAGCTTTTTTCTCCTCTGGCAACATTGAGGCAATTTTGTCAGGAGTTATTTCACCTCTTTCAAGGGATAATTTTAGTTTTTCAGAAACACTTTTAAGAATGCATTTTTCCATATAATTATATACAAGTCATTTTATCTAATAAAGCTAATGCTGTTTTAGTATCAAGCTTTTTATTTGTTATTGCTATTTCAACATTAGCAATTTCCTTCTCTATCTTATTAATAGCATTTTCTTTTTTACTTCCTTTTTTAAGAATATCTTTTATTCCGTCTGTATATTTATCTCCAAGTTTATCTAATCTATTGCTTAATAGTTCTTTCATATATCTAGATGCAGAGTTATCTGTAATACTTCCTTTTTCAGCAACTAATTCTTGTCCTCTTCTTGTTTGAGCTAGACTTCTGTTTTTTATAAGTTTTGCCGCTAATTTATTATTTCCTTCTTCTAGAGCTTTCTCTGTCATAGCAATATTTACTGATGTTCCTAATACATCACTAGACTCTTCTCTACCCATAGCAAGATTATATGCTGTTTGTTTGTCTCTCTCCATTATTTCAATAGCTTTCTTTGACTCGTTGTCTAGATGGACTTTTGTTGCTTTTAAATCTCCTTTTAGTAATTCTGGGTTTTCAGCTTGCATTCTTTCAAATACTTTACTGGTAAACTCTTCTTTTTCTTTTTTAGCTTTTACTTCAGAAGCTTTGGGAATAATTTTTGTTTTAGGAGTTTCTTTTGCTTTTATTATATCACTTTTTTTAGGTTTTGGCAATACTGATTTTTCATTAAGTTTTTTACGCAAATCAGCCGATTTTTTGACCGGCTTATGTTTTGTTTTATTTTTAGGAAGATTTATTTTGGAAGTTTTATTGCTAACATCGCTTCCTCCATTTCCTCGTCTTGAGGGTCCTCCGCTTCTTGTTCTAATGCTTTGTTTACTTCTTCTAGTGTCATATTGTTTTGCATATTGTTCATAATTATCACGACCGAGAATTATGTTCTCTACATTTATATTTTTAACATTTTTAATATTATATTTACCTGTATCATACAAAGATTTGGCAAATTTTTTCGCATTACTTACAAAATCAGCCTTATTTCCACCCCAATCTGAAACATTTATAAATCTTATACCATTACCATTATCTATAATTGTATGTCCAGCTAGACCATTTTTAGCAGCTAAACCTATTACTTCTCTTTTTTCAGTATTTGTTAATTTTTTAGAAAAAGTTATAATAGTTCCAGGTTCGGCTTTTATATTTTTTTTATTTGTAATAACTGAATATAAAACATTATCTTGGTCAAATCCACTTTCTTTACTTATATATGCTAATCTTGATAATATATCTTTTCTTTTATTTTTTGGATATGAAATACTAATATCAAATGCAGGCTCTTGACCGGCTTTTAAAGCTTTTATTGTTTTAGGAGCTTCTGGAAAAAATCCTCCTTCTGTATTATTAAATCTAATGAATTTTATTTCTTTAATATCAGAAAATGTATCATTAATAACTTTTCTTCCTATTTCTAAAGCTTCATCAACTTTTCCTTCATTAACTAATTTTAATATTTCTGGTTTTCTATCACCAGCAAAATTAGTTATGCCAACTACTGCCGATTCTTTTAAATCCTTTTTTATTATATCACGTTTAGGAAGATTTGTAAATACCTTATTTTCAACTGTTTTATTATTTAAAAACTCTATTTCATAAATTGTATTTTTACCTTTTATTTTTTTAGACAAAATTTTTATTTTCCCGTTTTTTAATATCCATTCTTTCTCCTCATTTAAACTATTTATTAAAAAATCTCCGTCTGCTTCATCAAAAGATTTTCTATTTCTCTTTTTCAAACTATTTAATTCATCAAGTTGATTTTTATAAAAATTAAAACCTTCATTTCCTTTTTTTAATTTTAATATATTTTTACCAAAACCTTTTGCAACATTAAAGTCCTCTGAAAAAGAAACATATAATTCATCAAGTTCACCTTTTTCTATTATTGATTTTATTTTTTTATTACTAACACCTCTATATAAATCTACATTTGATTTTTCAGTATAGTAATTAACAGCTTTCTCAAGTGATTTTATTTTCTCATTTGGTCCAGATACTAAATGAAGTTTATCGTGAATTAAGTATGATAATTCATCTTTATCTTTTTTAGAAAAAACTTCGTTTTTCTTAATAGGAGGTTTTGTTGTTTCTGGGATTTTAGTTGGAGGAAGACTTTCTTTTTTTAGTTTAGGCAATACTTTTTTTTCTGCATTTTCTTTAGCTTTATCAATAACAATATTAGAAGCTTTCTCTTCTTTTGCTAGTTTGGCTACTTTTGACTTTGGGATAGTTGTCTTTTGTGATTTCTTCCAGATGTCTGTTAGTTGGGATTTTGTTTTGATGTTCTTGACAATAACTTCCATTTCTTCTGGGTTCATTAAATCGCTCCATATAGCGGCAGGTGCTTTTGTTGAGTCAAACAAAATGTCTTTTGGTTCAATAACTTGCATTATTACCCTTCCATCTTTTCCAGCAAAACCTTCGGCAACTTTTTTATTATAAGTCCAGCTCCTAAAACCAACATTACTGACAGAATCGCCAGTTGCTGGTATACCTCTATACAAAATAACTGGTTCTTTTGGGATAAACCATGTCAAATCATCTTGAATAATACTACTTGGAGCATTTTTAACAGTTCCTCTTGTGTATGAATCCAACCATTTGTATGTTTTGTCTGGCAATGGATTGCCATATTCAAAATGCCCAGGTTTATCAAAAAAGTCTGCTTCTGGATTTGGATAAAACCCGTCACGGTAATTTTTAATAGCTTCACGATAATTTCTTTCATCATCTAATCCTAATTTATATTTTGGTTGTGCCTTCACATAATCTTCTTCTGTCTTAAAGTTTTTAGGGTCTTCTACTAAAGGCTCTTTAATTGGCTCAGATTTAACAACTTTTTCCTTAGATGGTAGAATATCAGTCTTTTGTTCTAAAACATCACCACGGGCTTTCTGTGGCTTCTGGGGAGGTTCTGGTTTAACATCAGTCTTGGGTT
>JAQVQJ010000094.1 GCA_028701635.1 Clostridia bacterium
TACGACCGGAAAACTTGGCAATGCTTTATATTTAGAAAAGAAAGGTGACACTTTAATTTTTAAAATGCATAGACTCACACATCCAAAAGGTGAAAATAATGGTGGTGGTTATGATTGGGATTATGGACGTTATCTTCGTAATGATAGAGGAATTTTAAATAATCCACAACAAAATACTGGTAGATGGGTTAAATCATTTGATTATAAAGTATTTACTAATACTACATCCGATGAAGATGATAGAGGGTTTGCAATGGATAACCCACCAATGAGAGAAGATAAATGGAAAGTATGGAAACCTATTTATGAGCGGGCATTGGTAAATGAATCAATGAAAACATTTAGTCAGATTTATCGTGATTATTATAAAAGGACTTCGGTGAAAAAATGAGTGATGTTATTACTGAAATAGAGTTATTTTTTAGACGTAATGGATATGATATATCTGATACGCCACAAGAAAAAACTTATACAAATCAAGTTATAATTTTACTTGATACAATAGATACTGAAGTCGAATCACAAAATTCATATTTTATTGATATTACATTGATTATAAAGTATTATACTGATTCAGCAAAGGTAGCAATAGAAAAATTTAAAACTTTGCCATTTCAATTAGAAGCATATTTACGTGATAATACCGACTTAACAGATGTATTAACTATATATATAGACACGCCAACAATTGTGCGTGATGGAAGATGGTATACAATTGAAACAAACTTACGTTATAAAGAACAAATAATTTTATAGGTGATAATAATGGCAAATTATGTTAAAGTGGGATTAGAGGGAACATTCGGCACGCCTGCACCGTCTACTAGTGGTATATTAGTTACTGGTGTTAGTGATACTACTGATAGGGGTTCAATGATTGAAGAAACTATCAGCGACTATTTACCACGTAGTGCTTATGGTGGCGCATTACAACCATCGGGAACAATAGATGCAAATCTTAGGGCGTTACAATGCGAAAATCTTATTCATGCACTAATGGGTACACGGTCAATTGCAGGAACTACAAGAACGTATACATTTGGTGAACCTGATAGTTTTACATTAAAACTTGGCGAAGATACATCAGCTAAAAAAGAATTTACTTATACTGGTTGTGGTATTTCTAGTGCTGATTTTGCATTTGAAACTAAAGATTTTACGAAAATTACATTCAATTGGATAGCAAAAGATGTTTCAAATACTTCAAGTGGTTTTGATGATGCAGTTTCATATACAAATGAACAACCGATTGTGTTTTATCGTGCGTATGTAACAATCGCCGGAGATTCATCGATAGGAATAAAATCATTGTCAATGTCAATTGATCGTGGTCTTGATACTGAACAGTTTGTTCTTGGCAGTTTTAAGCGTTATAGATTGGCAATGACATCGCAGACATCAGTAACAGGTTCGGTAACATTTACAGAAAATGAATTTGACGAACTGATGAAGGCGATGTTTGGTGAGTCTACAAATCTTACAATTCCAGATAACAATCAGTTAGGAACTGGAAGTATGGTTATAGAGTGTCGCACTGTAGATGGAAATTCAACGTTTGTTATAACATGTCCAATTTCAATTTACAACAACGTTTCAAGAAATTTGAGTGGTAAAACTGAAGTTGAAAAAACTGTTGATTACACAGTAATTAGCGATCCTGATACACCATTCAGTATTGCAATAACAGATAATACAATAACACCGATTGCAATCACAAGTATCACTCCAACACCTGCAAGTGGAACATCACCACTAACAGTATCATTTGCAGCAGTTGTTACAGGTGATCCAACATATTATAAATGGTCTTTTGGTGATGGTGAAGTATCATACGAAACAGCACCTTCACACACATTTGATAGCGCTGGAACTTATACTGTAACATTAACAATTGATAAAATGGATGCTGAAAGTGAATCCGATACAGTAAGTGTCGTTGTAAGTTAAATATAAACTGGTGATTATTATTACCTATAGATATTTATCGGTAAAAGAATCATCAACATCTTTTGTAACAATTCCGGTTGTTTCGTCGTCAGAGAATTTAACAGTCACACCAATATACTATTCTGACATAAATTCTTTAGATAGACAACAGTTTCAAACAACCAATACAATGAATGGTAAGATTACAGCTAATATTAGACCATTCTATAACAGACTTTTTTTCAAATCATTATTCGGTAGTGAAACTTCAGAATCAACGTATTATTTATACGTACCTTCATTTACGAATTTACCAATAAGTTTACGTATAGATGATACTTCTGATAATTTAAATTATTTAACAATGCAATATGATGAATGCTATGTTAATTCTATAGATTTATCTATGACAACAAATGAGTTTGTTAAAATTGATGTTGATTGGATAGCATATGATTATAGTTCAATAAATTCATATTCAATATCGCCACCATACAGTGAAATAGATGAAAACCCATTGCCATTTTATAAAGTTGATATTGAAATGGCTACAGGAATATCATCATTAACAGATGCTTATTTAAAAAGTGCATCTATAAATTTTACTAAAAGTCCAACAGATGAATTTTTAGTTAATTCTATAATGCCACAAGAACGATATAATAGTGGGGCATTTGCAATATCAGGTTCATTAGAATTTAATTCAACAGATTATGATAAATTTGCATATCAAATGGAGAGTGAATCTATGATTGATGTTGAATTTAAATTGATATTGTATGATGCTGATGATATTAAGAAAATTGAAATATACTTTGAATCTATTAATTTTATTAAAACGGATAGAAAAACTGAAAAATTAAATGGTACTAAATCGGTATCATTTATAGCAAACCCAACAAATAGTTATATTAAAATTTATAAGTGAGGTAAGATATAATGTTTACAGATACAATTGAAACAGCAAATGGCGTATATAAACTTAAACGTCCGGCAGGCAGAATAGGAATGATTCATTTTGCATTGTTAAGTAAAATGGAAGCACGTTCAAAAGAAAAAGATAAAGATGGTAACCCTGTAATTTCACCTGCAGATGAAGAAAGATTTGAAAAGTCACTTTTAGAATGGTCGGAAAAAGTTTTAAAAAATATTTTAATTCCGACAGATTCATATTTATATGATATTGATAAAAAGACTGGTGAGCAAATAAAAGTTGGTATAACATATGATGATATACCTGGAGAGGATCAGTATTGTTTATTTTGTGCAATTTCATCAAAGGTAAATTTGATGGATGCTGATGCACCCTTTCGATTTGTATAAAGATGCTGATACGTTAGCACTTATTGGTATGGTTGCCTCTAATAGTGGTTGTCGTCCATCATCTTTATTTGAGTGGAATGAACCTGAAGATTGGATTGATAGATTAGTTTTTGACATACGTTCAATAAGCAAATACAAAGAAAAGATAAAGATGGAGATAAAATAACTATGGCTACTGACAACCAAATACTCAAAATTAAATTTGAAGAGTCTGGTCTAACTAACATAACTGCTAAAGTTGAAGATTTAAATGGGGCATTAACACGACTTGGTAAATCTAAAACAGCAGTTGTTTCAGGATTAACAAAAGAACAGGCTAAAAATATAGAGGGTATTTCTAATGTAAGAGAAACAACACCTGACAAAGTTCTTAAACAAGGTGCACGTGCTACAAGTGAAGAATTTAAATATTCACAAAAAGAAGCGGAAAAATCATTAATTAAACATCAAAGAGCAGTCGATCAAATAGAATCACGTAAAGAAAAAAGATTTAAACATACGTTGAAAGAACAGCGTGGTTTAATGCACGATTGGCTTAAAGGGTTTGGTGGTGTTGGTGATATGCGCCATTATACTGGGGTATCGTATAAGCAACCAACTGGTGTTTCATTATTTAATGATTTATCACAAATGCATCCCGCTATAGGTGGCGGAATGTTTAATATGAAAAGAATGAAACAACTATCGTCAATAACACCAAAATCCCCCGATTCATATCTACAATCTACTTATACACCAAAAGAAATTAAAAATAAAATTGTTCAAGAGTCTGAACAGAAAAAAATATTCAAAATGATTCAGGCTCAGGAAGAGTTTAATAAACGTGAAAAAGTTGGTATGTGGAACAGTTCTTTTATTGCACCAACAGATCAATATCCCGAAAAAAAGGGGTGGCGTAACTTACAATCTAAATTGGATTTGGAATATCAACAACAAATAAATCAAGAACAGACAATAAATAAACAAGGCAAAAAAAGTATTGAAAGTAGAAAAAAAGAAATTGATGGTTTAAAGAAAACATCAAATATGTTTAAAAGTTTATCTACTGCAACACTTATGCTTAACATGAGTTTCTTAGGTGTTTACTTCTCATTTATGGGTTTGTTTAATGTTATGCGTAGTGGCATAATGTCAATATTTGCACCTATAAGTGATATTGGTGGAACAATTACTGGTTCAGCATTGGCAACCGCTTTCTTAGGTAAAGATAAAGCGACTGGAATGGGTGGTAGTGATGTCGCAGATTTAATTTCGTCATGGAAAACACTAAGTGGTGTTCAAGGTGAAATTACAACTTTAATTTCTAAATTGGCAACTTCTATATTTACAGACTCAGGTTTTCAATCAAGTTTATTTTCAATACTTGACTCTATTAAAACATTTGTTACAAATCCAAAATTGAAAGATGCTATTATTGGACTGTTTTCAATGCTTGCAGATAATATGCCGGAAATTCTTGATGTATTAATTGAGGTTGTAAATTTAACAAAAACACTTGTTGATTTTGTTAGTAAGAATCCAATGATATTAAAGGCTGTTTTATATTCAATTGTTGCAATGCCATTCTTAAGCATATTGAATTTAATTGCTGGTAGTGTATCTGCGTTAATATCATTAATAACTGGTTACATGGCATGGAACAAATCAATCCAAATGGCACAATTAGTAGCACAACAGACAGGTGCAGTAACTAATTTAGCGGGTGGTGCTACGGCATTACCATTGGGTGTTGCAGCAGGTGCGGCATTAACATCGGTTATTAATCCAGCCGCCGCTTTTCTTGGTGCTATTACCATAACTGATATATGGAATACTATTTCAAATAAAATATCTGAAGATATTAAAAATAATCCATTATTAGATTTATTTACATTTCAGGAAGGTTTAACTGATGGTATAATGGATGCTATTGGCAATGCATTTAATTCATTAACAGGTTTTTTTGGTATTGATTCTACATGGTTTACAGATCATCTTAAATTATTCTATGATAAATTGTTTGGGTTTGAGAAAATTGGCTTATTAATTCCACCATTTGGTGCTATGAGTGGATTTTTAAATACTGCTACAAATGGTGAGGGATTGGGTTCTATGTTAACTGATGCAATTACATCAGGATTCCAGATTGGATG
>JAQVQJ010000095.1:0-2893 GCA_028701635.1 Clostridia bacterium
CATCTTTTACTATGTAATTCTTAGTTTTATCATTTAAAGTAAATTTGTAATACCCACCATTATATGCTGGGTTATCAGTTTCAAGGTATTCAATGCAATCCCCGCCGACACTCCAACCATAATTAAACCACCATTCAGTGTAGAAACCAAAGTCGGAAGCTCCAGTGTCCATCAGAAGTTGAGCTAAAGCAACAACATCGCTCCAATTCATTGCAACTTTGTTATTAAAGGTTTTTGTCGCTGGATCATATCCTCTAATAGTGTAGCCTTGAGCAAGCGCTTCTTCTTCAGTAAGACTTATAATAGTCACACCAGCTTTAGCAAAATGTGTTTTGTTATAATAAATCGCTGTTGGTGCAAGGTCTTTCGGCAATCCATAAAGGGGATCATCTGCATTAGATGTTGTTGTCATGGTGTTATATCGATATCGAGATACCGTATAAGGAAACATTTCTTCATCTTTTAATACCGTACTGTTATCATAGAAATCCGAGATATCATACAGATAATTCAATGAAGCATATTGTTTAAAATAATTATCCTTAACATAAAAAACATCTGGTGTCTTGCTTCCTGCCAATGATGTTAACATCGCTGTACCATAATTATTTGATGGCTTTTGAACATAATTTACTTTGATAAGCCCATCGTATTTTTCATTAAAACTATCAACAATCTTAGAGAAAACAGTAACTTCTTCTCTATCTCCCCAACCCCAAAAAGTAATGTTTGTAGCACCACTTGGCCCAGGTTTTACATTTCCAGAATCGTCAATAATGACATCACTGCCACCATCGCCCCCACATCCATAAATAACAAATGCAGATAGTAATAGTAAAATTAATACTATAGTCATTCTATATACTTTCATCTTTTAACCTCCAACTAACCAGTATTTTACTAAATTTAATCCATCCTTACTTCTTAGAAAAACAAAACAATGCTTATTAAGGTTAAAATTTTATCATTTTCTATGAATTGTCTTCCTTCAAAATTAGTTTTTCTTTTAATAGGTTTTGGTAAACAAGTAAATTATTATACTTTGTATTTTTTAGTTCAAATTAGAAATTAAATGAATACAATAGTCTCCTCAGATTTGAAGAGACTATTTTACTTTAAAAACTTCTAAACCAACAAAAAGAAATAATTACGCTACCGAGACATTTAAAGTTAATGTTAGCTCAACACTCTTTAATTCCATGGATTCTGGAACATCACTTACAGCAACAGTTAGTTTATATGTTCCGTCTTCATTTCTTGTAATCAAGGCATTTTCAAATTCTAAATCAACTAAACCATTTCATCCAAATCTGCATAAACGCTGAAATTTTTAATATAATTTTCTCCATCAATATCAGCAGCTGTCAGTACGATATCATCTGCAAATAAACGTTCTACTAAATAGCTATTCTCATCAAAACGGAAATAGGCTTCGAAGCTATCTTTCCTAACATTATACTTGTTTACTAAGCCATATCTTTCTGCAAAAGTATTATCAACTTTATTTACAAAAGCTCCCAAGAAAACATAGATATCCTTTGTTCCATCTTCCATTCCTAATGAAGAAAATGGAAAGTAGGCTTCAATGATATATCCTTCTGTTGTTTCAGTTGTAGCAATCTCAATATCTAAATAGTAATCGTTTTGTATTCCAGACCAAAGTGTACCATCATATTTGACACAACGGTAATATCCATCCATAAAAATTCTTAACATGTGCTGGTAGTTGTATTAGTGGTCCATCAGTAATAAAGAAGGAAATCCCACTACCGTGATTGGTATTTGGTGAAGAAAAAGTTATTTCTGCGTTCGGATCATTGACGATGAAGCCAAAATGGATACCTTTCTCATATAAATAACTAATAGTTTCAACCTCTACAGTATTACCTGCTTCAACAGCAAGATAAGAATAACCCTCATGAACTCATGCTTCTTCATCAAGCACACCATCAAGACTCATTTCTACATACTGAACAGTGATTGTTGTTTGTAGATCTTTAAATGTGAACAAGAGTTCTTGAGCTTCAAGGAATGAAGCAATTGCCGAGGTTGGAATACTTAATTTATAGACTCCATTACCAATTTCTAAGAGATATTCACTAGTAAAGCCAACACCTACAAACTTATTTTCTTTATTGTCTGCTGCGTAGATTTCAAATTCTTTAACGAAGTATCCGTCAGATAAATCTGCATTTCCTAAGAGAATATTATCAACATAGATTGCTTTTGGTTCAAAACCATTTTCATTAAATTCAACAAAGTTAGCTAGATTCCCACTATAAGAATTGTTAATAGAGTTTTCGCCATCCATAGAAGTAACACCAGTTGCTCCCTCTTTTACAAAACAAAGGTAAGAGAGTACATCAACTACGGCTGGTTTTTCAGTTAAACCCAAAGTTGAATAAGGAATATATACCTCTAAATCATAGCCATTATCCGTTAAGGAGACAACAGAAGTTACATTCAGCTTATTATCTCCGGTTTTTTCTGCCCATAGAAATGTAGAACCACCAGGCACAGGCTCTTTATAAACATAAGTTTTAACATTTCCTGATGCAAATAGACGCAAACCCCATGTGTTCCCGACTCCAATAGCTTCTCCAATATTAAAGTAGAGTTCAAGACGAGATAAATCGCTATCACTTACTACATTAGGATCGGTTACTTTAATTCCAAAATATAACCCAGTATTTCCAAAATAACTATGGATTATTTGAGAGACGTTGTTTTCAGTATTTTTTGTAGAGTAAGTGTTTGCTGCCCATTCTTCTTCATCAAGCACACCATCAAGACTCATTTCTACATACTGAACAGTGATTGTTGTTTGTAGATCTTTAAATGTGAACAAGAGTTCTTGAGCTTCAAGGAATGAAGCAATTGCCGAGGTTGGAAT
>JAQVQJ010000095.1:2993-5366 GCA_028701635.1 Clostridia bacterium
CTTTAATTCCAAAATATAACCCAGTATTTCCAAAATAACTATGGATTATTTGAGAGACGTTGTTTTCAGTATTTTTTGTAGAGTAAGTGTTTGCTGCCCATTCTTCTTCATCAAGCACACCATCAAGTTTAATCCCAATATTAATCTGTAGTTTATTAGATTTTTCCGAATCGAGATATTTGATATTATCGCCAACTGCTTTAACACTTACTTCAAATTCTCCAAAAACCGCTTCATCAAGCGTATAAGAGTTTGTTTGAACTGTGGTAGGTACATCATTAATATAAACAATGTAAGATGTTGCGTTTGCGATTGCCTCCCAACTAATAATGTTTTCATCATTAGTGATTACTGGAGCCAAAAGTACATATGTAATTATATAATTTACTTCATTTGATAGTTCTGAATCTAAATAACGTGTCCCGTCTCCTTTTGCTTTAACCTTGATTTTTAAATCTTGGCTTGCGAGAGCTGAAAAATCATATTGAGTTCCAGATACTTGATATTCTACATTATTAATTACAACTACATATCCTTCTGCATTTGCAACTGCTGCCCAACTAACTTTCTTTTCATTGAGTGTAAGGACTGGTGCTGTTAGTTTCTTTTGATGTTGGTATTGTAATTCATCAGAAAACGGAGAATCTAAATAATCTTCTCCATCGCCGAGCGCTTTAACGGAAATAGCTAAATCTTCGAGCGCATAATCTGAGAAATCAAAACTCAACCCAGTTACATTAACTTGACCATTGTTTATTTTTACAAGGTAACCTTCTGCATTTTCAACTGCAGCCCAAGAAACAATAAAATTATCAATACTGATTATTGGTGCTGGAAGTACTTCTTTAAAATGGTATGGTAATTCTTCAGAATAATCAGAATCACTATAATCCTCAGAAGAGGTCACCGCCTTTACTTTAATAAGCAAATCTTCATATGCAAGAAGTGAAAAATCATAAGAAGTAGTAGTAACTTCGTATTCTTTGTTTTGAATAACTACTACATACCCTTCCGCATTGTCAACTTCTGCCCAAGACACAATCGTTTCAGCGATTGAAATAATGGGGGTTGTCAATTTGGGCGTTTCTTTTTCACACCCAATAAATTGAAAAGAAAAAAACAAAAATAAAAATAAAAATAAACCCTTTTTCTTCATAATTACTCCATAGTACAGCAATAATCGTCCAAATACTGCACTAAATTTCCTTTCCTATATTTTAATGATAATTGGACTTTATCTTCTTTCATAATTTATGTAAATTCATAAATAAATGAATATCAGTTTTCATTAGGGGAGGGAACTATGCAAAGGTTGGGGGAGAAAACGCCGTTCATCTCAACCCTCTCTACTAAATATTTCTAATATTAATAACCTGAAAACAGAAACGTTTTCACTCAATTTTATTATACCAAGATATATTCCTTAAAAACACACAAAAAGTTATTAAGAAGGTGGAATATTTTCTCATTTTTCTTGTTTATGGCCTGTTTTTTTTCAACATAGGATGAATTTATTGATAAATCGCATTACATATGTTATAATGAAAAGAGGTAATTATTATGTATTATAATAAATTGGGTGAAAAAATAATATGTTACAATTCTGCGCGTTCAAACGACTTTTTACATTTTTATATGGCTGGCGTTACCTATCCAAATCCTAATTATCTCATTACTCACAATATTTCAAAACATCGTCATTGGGATCAATATAATTTTGAATATATTGTCAGGGGAAAGGGCCATATTGAAACCCCAACTAAAAAATTTACAGTTAAAACCAATGATTTATATTTTCTTAACCGATTACAGCCCCATATCTATTATGCTGATAAGAATGACCCTTTCGAGAAAATGTTTATCGTTGTAAGTGGAAATTTCGTTGAAAATTTACTTACAAGTTACAAGATCAATGAAAGTTTAATTATCAGAAATATAAACGTAGAAGATATTTTTATAGAAATACATAAACTTTTAGAATTGTCGAGTAATAATTATGATGAGTTTACACATCTCATACTAAAACTAGTACAAAACCTCCACTCTTTAAATTATAATGAAAATCCGTATATACTAGGTCTAGCAGAAAACATCAGGGCTTATATTGATGACAATATTCACGAAAACATTAACCTATTAAGTCTTCAGAAATCCTTAAATATAAGTAAATCTCATATCGAAAGGGTTTTTAAGAAAAAATACAATGTTTCTCCAATCAAGTATGCGATAAATCGGAAACTAGAATTTGCTGCTAGTCTGCTCATTACCACCAATTTTTCAATTTCTAGTATTGCTGCAAACTTTGCTTTCAATGATGCAAAATACTTTTCTAAAACTTTTAAAGCACATTATGGTGTTAGCCCATCTCAATAT
>JAQVQJ010000096.1 GCA_028701635.1 Clostridia bacterium
CGCTTTATGCGATAAATGAGCTGTTGAATTTGATTTAATGATGTCAGCAGTGAATTATTTGGCAAAGATTGAAGTTGGCGGACACTGAATGGAAGCATTCTAACGTGTCGAACAACTTCAACATCTGTCACGTTTTTGTTTAACTTACTAAATAGTCCGCGCTATGACTAATTTCATATGAAATTAGTATTGACATTAAACTAATTTCATCGTACAATATTATTAAATAGTCCGCGCAATGACAACTTTTATATGAAATTAATAGAGGTAAAAAATGAATGATATTAAGAAATATAAGTCAATATTTGATCGTAATGATGGTTTCATGAAAACAGCAGAACTCAGCGATGCCAATATCTATTATAACGATATCCAAAAACTTATTAAAGAAGGCTACATAGAAAAAGTCCGCCAGGGATATTATATGTGGACTTTTGAAAAAGATTTCAGCGAAGCGAGAATAATATCAAAACTTTTCCCCGAGGGCATCCTTTGTATGAACACGGCGCTTTTTTATTATGGATACAGCGACAGAACGCCTTTGCAGTGGGATATCGCAGTCAGCAAAGATTCACCGAAATCTCGGTTCAAGATTGATTACCCTTTTGTGAAACCGTATTATGTAGAACCAACAATACTCGAACTTGGACTTACTGAGGGCGAAATAGACGGTTACCCCGTTCGCATATATGATAAGGAAAGAACTATTTGCGACTGCATCCGTTATGTCAATAAGATGGACAGGGAAACGTTTAATAAAGCAATTCAAGGATATTTGAAGGACCCCAAAATGAGGATTTCGCTTCTGGTCGAATATTCAAAAAAACTTAAGGTTGCTAAGAGGGTCAGAGATTTGATTGGAGTGTGGCTGTGATGAAAGATGTTGGAAAATCAGTTCTTGAAAAATTGAGAAACAAGGCGAAGAAAGACAATAAAAATTATCAGCAAATTATTCAGCTTTTCCTGCAGGAAGAGTTTTTACGCCGTCTGGTAAAATCAAAATATGCCGGCAATCTCATACTAAAAGGCGGGCTTTTGATTTATGCAATGACAAAATTCGAGAGCAGAGAGACAATTGACATCGATTTTGAGATTTTGAACCAAGCCGGTACAATTGAAAATGTCAAAAAAATGATAGATGAGATTCTAAAAACTCCGACCGAAAATGATTTTGTAATCTTCGAGACAAAGGGGTTTGAAACAATCTCCCCTCAAAGAAAATATCCCGGAATTACTTTTCAAATAATCGGTCACATAAAACAGGTCCGAGTGCCGATTAATGTTGATTTAGGAATCGGAGACGTTATTTCTCCCGGGGTGGAAAAACGAAAATTTGCGGCGCAGCTTGATGGTTTTGATTCTCCTGAAATTGCGACGTATTCTATTGAAAGCACAGTGGCGGAGAAATTTGAAGCAATTCTACGGAGAACCGATCTTAACAGCCGTATGAAGGATTTTTATGACATAAGTTATCTTTCGAATGTGTTTAATTTTGACGGCAGAAAACTTCAAAAAGCCATATCTGAAACCCTGGCAAATAGGGAAACGGAATACTCTAAAGACAGTCTTGAAAAAATAATACGGCTTTCAGAAGATAAAGAAATGAAAGTGAAGTGGAACTATTTTCTTCGAAAATTTAAGACTGAAATGCCAGAATTTAAGGCGGTTCTGAAGGATATTAATGCTTTTCTTGGACCGGTTTGGGAAAATATAATAAATGAAACACAGTTTTCTAAACATTGGGATTGTGGGAAAAGCGTTTGGAAATAAACAAGAATATTAATAACAAAACTGTCGCCGAAAAACCGGCGGCAGTTTTTTTGTTGCCTAAACTTTGAAAATTCTTAATTTAAAGTTATTACATTATTCATCTTCTTTTGGTGCTTTAAACTTTTTTACAACTTCAAATTCCTTCTTTTTATTAATCTTCGTAAAGATGAAATTATCGATCGGAAAGAATATGAAAGCACCGATTACGTTTGCGATTATGGTGTTGGTTAACAGATTGTATGGCAACAGGTAGAGGCAAAGCGCGATTACGGGTGTCCCCAGTTGAAACTTTATGATATATATTCCCAATTTTTTAGCCATTTTTATTCTCCTTTCAAATAGAGCGATTGCTCTGTACAAGTATATTTTATTGGTTTTTGGGTGGGAAAGCAAGAATGAGGGCAGGGGGAATGAATGTTGTTTCCTTTCTGCATAGTCAAGTCATCGTTCTGCACAATTACGGCATCAAATTGTGCAGAAGTCAACTTGTGTTGGGGAGAAAGATGGTGTTGGCGTTTTGTTTATACAACTGAGAGGTTGAGGGAGGTTAATTGAAAAGTAAAAATAATGGTTATTATTATGATATAATAACTTTAACAATTCAATTTTCAGGAGGTCAATAAGGTGGCAGATTTTAAATTCGAAGTCATTGAAAAACTTGGTTGTTTTTCTGATGAAAATGGTGGTTGGAAAAAAGAACTAAATATTGTTAGATGGTATGATAACACAGCAACCTATGACTTAAGAGCTTGGAATGAAGACCATACAAGAATGGGTAAAGGAATAGCCTTGTCAAAATTTGAATTAAGAAAGCTTAGAGAAATTTTAGTTCGCTTAGAACTTTAATAGTATAAAAATGGAGTTGAAAAAACTGAATAATCTTGAAAGTACTAATTTTTATAATTCAAAACTTAAATCTGAAAAAATAAAAATCATTGATGCGTTTAATGAAATGCGTTTCAGGAGTTTTTTAGAGTATTGCAATTTTTGTGGGATGGAGTATGTTAAAGAAATAACATCAGTTGATATTGTTGCCTTCAAATCAAAATATAATTCAAATCCTGAATTACTGAATTTAATAAAAGAAAGAATTAAATTATTGAATGGCGAAAACAGTTTTGAGAATGAAAAAACGCAGAAATTAATCAATAATATTGAACATGAAAAATCATTTTTTAAAAAAAAATGCGTTAATTATCCCATAAACAAAAAGAAAATTGATATTAGGAATCTGAAGATGTCTGTCAGAACAAGAAATTGTCTTGGGCGATCAAACATAAATACTTTAGATGATTTATTAAAAGCAGATGATAATTATCTTATTGGTATAAAAAATTTTGGAGAGAAGAGTTTTAATGAAATAAAAAAAATTATTTCATCGCCGTTATCTCATGTAATTAATTTAAAAGAAATTGAAGAATTATCAAAAAATGATATTGAATTAGATAATATTGAAGAATTAAGAAAATCAATAGAGAATTTCCTTTTTTCTAACGATATAGAAATAGCTACTGAAAATTATCATGAAGAAGAGATAGAGATTATTAATAAAGTCATAAATGCTGTTAGTATTGCTAATAAGGATATTTGTGCGAGTGCATATCTTAAACCGACTAATTCACAATACATTATTAGTATGTGTAGAGTATATTTCAATAATGTAGAAAAAACAAAAATTGTATTAAATTTATATGAAAAAATTCCCATGAAACGAAAAAAAAATAAAATATCGCCATACGTAATAGCTTATTCAAAAATATTTAAAGTCGAACAGAGTTCATTTGATTTTTTAATTAAATTTGAACTTATTGAAGAAATTGAGAAAGAAATATTTCAAATATTAATTAACGAAAATAACAATTCTTTAATACAAGATTTTCTGTCTTGGTTGTCTTTTGATTTAAATGCGATATTCGAAAAAATTGAAAAAAGTATTTTTAGAAATGAAAGAAGTAAAGAAATTATTAAATCTCGAGCAAATGATGAAACGCTTGAATATATTGGTAAAAAATGTTCATTAACAAGAGAAAGAGTAAGACAAATTGAAAAAAATGTTCAAGTGCTTTTTGATTGTAATAATAATCGCAACTTAAAAATACATTTATTAATATTTGCAGAAAATAATAGAGAAGAAATATTGACTGTAAAAGATATCAAAGATACACTTAATGAATTGTCCGAAATGGATAAAAACACATTAATTTATTTAATGAAAAAATCTCACACTTCATACTGTTTCTACAATAAAGATTTGTCAATATTTCATTTTGGTAAAAATAATGATTTTTTAAATGAGTTGACCAAATTATCTGAATTGCCGAATATAATGCTAATAGAAAAACTTGATTTGGAAATAAAAAAAATTGCCTTAGAAACTGAAATTTCTGAAAAATTGATAGTAATATTATCGGAAAAAATGTTTAAAAGAACTGGAGAAATTGCATATAAAGGTAGACTAACATTGTCTGCCATGTACGAGATTATATTGCACAAGTATTATCCTTACGGACTTAAAGTATTTGATGATAATGAGATTCAGAGATTCAAAGAAAAATTAATAGAATTTTTCGGAAACGAAAAATTGTCAATAACTAATAGATCTTTAGCTATAAGAATAACCGATTTAGGTTTGTTATGCGATAGGGGAACATATATTCACGAAGATTATATAAATGTTGATGAAAAAATAATTGATAAAATTATCAAATACATTAATAATAGTGAAAGAGATGTTATTAGTTACTTGGAATTGTTTGAGTACTTTAAAAATGATCTGATGAATAATTCAAATATAACAAATCGATATTTTTTACAAGGCATACTAAGATTAAAATTGAAAAATAAATTCTATTTTAATCGTGATTATATTTCAAAACAACCAAATTTAAATTTATCAACGGAAATAAATGAGTATATCATGAAGAATGAAGAAGTTACAAAAGCAAATTTATTAATAGAATTTGATGGAATGTCTGATGCAATGTTAATTCAAAATATTCTACGTTGCCCACAAATAATTCTTTATGGTAGTTCAAAATTTATGCATGCATCTAAACTGAATATTGAAGAAAAAGATAGTGAAATTAAGAATTTTATTAAATTACAAATAAATAATGAACCAACTTCAGCTAGTAAATTACTTGAAATTATGTGTTTAAGCCATTATGAATTTCTTGCGAGAAACAAAATAAATTCACCTTCAAAACTTTTCGGAATTTTGAAATATTTATTTCCAAATGAATTTAGTTTTTCGAGACCATTTATTGCATGCCTTGGTCAAAAAGATTTAACTAATTTATCAGCATTAAAAGCACAACTTAAAAATGTTGATAAGATTGAAATAACAGAAATAGTAAGAATATGCGAAAAGTATCATATTAAATTTCCAAGCCTTG
Organism: Clostridia bacterium; assembly: GCA_028701635.1. Next base: position 5,166 of record JAQVQJ010000096.1, read on the forward strand.
CTATTATGATAAGATTACTACAAGATGATTACATTAGAGTTGGAAGTAATCTCCTTGTACATGTATCTAAGTTTATATTATCAGATTACTCAATAACTCAGATAAGAAACAATCTTTTCGATAA
>JAQVQJ010000009.1:0-16902 GCA_028701635.1 Clostridia bacterium
TCAGGACAACCAAAACGAAGAACTATTTGACAATATTGTTCTCCGCGATGCATTGAAAGATTTAGAAGAACGCGATAAAAAAATTATTTTATTACGTTATTTTAGAGATAAAACACAGAGTGAAATCGCAAAAGAATTAAACATATCACAGGTGCAAGTTTCTCGTTTAGAAACGAAAATATTAGAAAAAATAAGAGAGAGAATAGATGGCGAAACGGCACAATAGAGCTGTTATTTTTTCTGAAAAAGAATAGGTGAGGTACGAAGGGCTTGACTACAAGGTGTATTTTTTGTTGGTCTAATATTATAAAAATAACAAATAAAGGCTGATATATTTACTCCGCTTGTAACTATTATTACATTTTCATTTTTAGCCTTGTATTTTTTATAGATTGTATCAATAGCACATATATTGCGATTTAAAAAATCTTTCCAAGGTTCACCTTTGTTTCGTGCAATTTCATTAAATCTAATATCTTCTAAAATTGGCAAGCTTAAGTTTCTGTTAAGAATTTTGGCGGTTTCTACACATCTTTTATAGGGCGAAGTATAAATAGCAACAATTTTTATTTTCTCTTTCTCCATTATAAGCGCTTCGTTTAAAAGCTCTGCTTCTTTAATTCCACTATTTGTTAAACCATGTTCGTTCCATTCAATATTACTTTGAAAATCTCTTTCGGCGTGATGTATGTAAAAAAAATTCATTTTCTATCTTCTCCAATATTAACATATTTGAATTAACAAATCACTGGTTTACTCTTTTGGAATGTTATCTAAAATTAATTGTTCATATTGAGGTGAAACACCTTTTACTTGTCCAACTATTGTGAAAAGTACATCTAAAATATTATTGGAAATAAGCCCTAGGTAACTCATCAGTTCAATGTACGATGTGTTTCTTTTAGTAGTCGATTTATTGTAGCCCATTTCTATAACAAATGTTTTTGAAGTTAATTTAATTTGAGAATTATCTTGAGATAATTTTAAAATATTTTCATAGCAACTAGAACAATCTTTATTTTTTAAACTTTTATTATTTCCAATTAATCTTTTTAGATCTTCTAACATTCCTATTGTATTTTCTGTTTCATTTTCAATAAACTTTATTAATTTATCAGTAAATTTAATCTTTTCGTCATCAGTTTTTAATGCTGATATTATTTTAATGCAATTTCTATTTATTCTTTCAACTTGCTTGATTATGTTTAATAAAATTTCAATTTCTTTATTAACACTTTCATAGGCATCATTTGTTGCAATTCTAATAACATAAATATTGTATTTATTAATTAAAACATTGTATTCTGTTAAATCATTAAATAACTTCTTATATTGAGTATCATCTTCTTTTAAAATGTAATTTGAAGTTCTTTTGTATAAGGAAATGATGGCATCATAAAAAAGAACAAGCTTTTCATTTGCTCTTGCCAATGTTATTGAAGGGGCTTCGTTAGGAATTTCATCAATAATAAGTGGATTTTTACCTATTTGTCTTGAAGGCATAACTTTTCTAATTAACGAAATGAGTGGTTTCATAAATGGAATAACTAACAAAGCGGTCACTATATTAAAAGTTAAGTTTACAAATGCTATCTTAAAGGTTGGTTCTGCTACCCAAGAGAACATATAAGTTATCCATGGGGTCATAGATAAAAGACTAAAAGCTATTACCCCGAGTAATACATAGAAAAAATGTAAAACTCCAACCCGCTTACCATCTAGATTGGAAGAAAAACTGATAAGGATTAAAGTTGTAATAGCCGAGCCTATATTTGCCCCATAAACCATGTAAACAGCTGACTCAACTGGAATTACACCCGCTATGGCTGATGTCCCAACTAGAGTCATTATAACTGCAATAGTAGCTAGTGAACTTTGTGTTATCAGTGTAAAGCCAATGCCGATTAAGATTGCGAAAAATGGATTAGTCAAAAGGTCAAAGAAACCTACAAAAGCAGACCCTGAAATAAAGAAAGACGCGCCATCTCCAATAAATCTCATTCCTACAAAAATTAGAGAAAAGGAAATAATTGCAGTTGCAATGTTCTTAACTACAGAACTTTTAGAAAATACTAAAATTAAGGCACCTACACCTGCAAGCGCAGCAAAGAAATAAGTTATATTAAATGTTGTGAATGATATTAAAAAATTTGGTATTGCTGATGCCATACTGCTTCCTAAGGTTAATCCAAAAGCTTGAAATATGTTGATAAGTCCTGCCGAAGTAAATCCAGCAATCATAACAATCCCAGCTGTGCTACTTTGGAGTAACGATGTAAAGATAAATCCAGATCCTATAGAAGCAAATCTATTATTAGAAAATTTATTTAATTCTTTTCTTACCTTATTACCAGAAAGTTTTTCGACATAGCTACTAAATGTTTGTATACCAAACAAAAAAACTCCAATTCCAGCAATAAGCATTAAAATACTATTTAACATAATCTTCCTAAGATTAAAGTATCAATTTATAATTTTTTTGTCAAATAAATTGATAGGAATAGCATTTTTAAGTAAAATAATTGACTTTTAAACCATTTAATGATTAAATTAAACAAGGAGAACATATCTAATGAACAATATAATTTTAACTGGCATAAAGCCAACTGGTAAATTGCATTTTGGAAATTACTTCGGTGCAATTAAACCAGGGATTGAATTAGTAGATAAATTAGGTGGTCAAGCATTTTTCTTTATTGCAGATTATCACGCACTTAATACAATAAAAGATAAAAATCTTTTTAAAGAATATACGTATGATGCTGCGGCGACATGGTTGGCTTGTGGATTAGACCAAAAAGATGTAATTTTTTATCGTCAATCCGATGTTCCAGAAATTTTTGAATTAAATTGGATACTTTCAAATATAACACCAAAAGGGTTAATGAACAGAGCTCATGCATATAAATCTTCCGTTGATGAAAATATAAAAAATAACGATGAGCCAGATTCTGGTATAAATATGGGACTTTATAATTATCCTATTTTAATGGCGGCGGATATTTTAACAATGCAAACAAAATTTGTTCCTGTTGGCGAGGACCAAAAACAACACGTTGAAATAGCAAGAGAGTTAGCTAGAATATTTAATAATTCTTTTGAAGAATGTTTAACTCTACCAGAAGTAGTTATAAAAGAAGGAGTAGGAACAATTCCGGGACTAGATGGAAGAAAAATGAGCAAGAGTTACAATAATACAATAGTTTTGTTCGCTGATGAAAACACTCTTAAAAAACAAATAAGCAGAATTATTACAGACAGTTCCGAGCCAGATGCTCCAAAATCAACAGACTGCTTTCTTTTTAAAATTTTTGAATTATTTGCAAATAAAAACCAAATTGAAGATATGAAAAAGCGATTTGCAAAAGGAATTTCATGGGGAGAAGTAAAGAAAGAAGTTTTTGAAGTTGCTAATACTTATTTAAAGCCTATGAGAGAAAAATATAATTATTATTTAACACACAGGGAGAAAGTTGATCAAATATTACAACAAGGTGCAGAAAAGGCTCAAAAAATAGCAAAACAAACACTAAATAAAGTTAGAAAAAGTATAGGGAAAAGTTAATTTTCACAAAATTCAAAAAATTAATTTATAAATTAACAAAATTTTTAAAGGGTTTTATTGTTTTATGTCGAAATAATATATTGTCGCGCCTTTAAATATGTTAATTATATTTAATACAAAAAGAGGAAAAATTGCAGAATAGAAAATTACCTAGCGAGTGGTTAAGTGAGCTGAAATCGAAGAATGACATTGTAACAACAATTTCATCGTACATACCGGTTATCAAAAGGGGAAAACAGTTTTGGGCTCGCTGTCCTTTTCATATAGAAAAAACTCCATCATTTTCAATCAATGAAGATGGGCAATATTTTCATTGTTTTGGTTGTGGCGAAAGCGGAGATGTTATAACATTCGTAGAAAAAATGGAATCTATTTCGACAGGTGAGGCTATAAAGAGATTAGCGGAAAAAGCGGGAATTCAAATGCCAGCTTTTGAAGATGGAGAGAAATTAGAACAAAAAAAGAAAGATAAAGATAAGGCTCTCAAAGCTTTAAATCTTGCAAAAGATTTTTATATAGAAAGTTTGTATAAGCCATCGGCAAAAATAGCACAAGAATATATCAAAAAAAGAAAATTCAAGAAAAGTGATTTAGATAAATTTGGAATAGGATACGCAAATGGCAATGCAGTAATTCATTATTTATTAGATAAAGGTATTGATAAAGAAACGATTATAAGTGCAGGTATTGGGGTTGACATTGATGGAAACTTCTATGACCATATTTATAACAGACTTGCCTTTCCAATATTAAATACTTTTGGCGATTGTATTGGATTTAGTGGAAGATTGCTTGAAAATAACTCTGAAAAAGCAAAATACAAAAATTCATCTCAAACAATAGTTTTTGATAAAGGTTCATCGGTCTATGGAATTCACTTATTAAAAGAAGCAAAAAGAAAAGGTGAATTGAATGAGATAATATTAGTTGAAGGGCAAATAGATGTTATAATGATGCATTCATTTGGATTTAGTACAACTGTTGCTTCTCTTGGGACTGCGTTTACAGAAAGGCATGCTGAACAATTAAAGAGAATATCAGAGAATTTAATTCTTTTGTTTGATGGAGATGATGCGGGGCAAAAAGCTACTTTAAGAGCGATAGAATTATTAAGACCGTTTAATTTTAATTTAAGAGTTGCTAGATTGCCAAAGGGATCTGACCCAGATGACTTTTTGAAAGAAAATGGTGCTGATGCTATGAGAAAGGTTTTAGATGCAGCGAAAACCCCAATTGAATATAGACTTGATTTATTAAAAGAAAACAATGATTTAACGAAAACAGAAGACAAAGCAAATTATATAAAGCAAGCATTAAACTTAGTTTCGATACTGGAAACAATGAGTGAAAAAGAAGTTTATTTAAAAATAATTAGCGAAGTTTCCGGAGTTCCATTAGATATTTTAAGAAGAGATTCTAGAAGTAGTGGAGATAGCAAAAGTGGAAAAGAAGAAAAAGAAGTTTTAATTAGTGCTGAAAATGGAAATATTAAAGCTACTAAATATATACTAACTTCTATATTAAAAGATGAAACTTTTGCTAAATTGAATGTTGATTTAAAAAAATATTTATTTAATCCTTTATTTAAAATAATTATTAATGAATATGAAAAGTTAGAAAAAAGTGAAAAAACAAATAGCGAAAAAATAAATGAACTTTTGAATAATCTTGATGAAGAAGAAAAGGAATTTACACTTGATTTATTAAAAAGTGAATACTCTCCAAACAAAGAGTATTTTGATCAGTGTGTTTGGAAAACAATAGAGAATGCTTTAAAAATGAGACAGCAAGTGTTGAGCGAAGAATATAAAAATTGTGAAAACAAGGAAGAAAGAACACAAATTGCAAATGAGTTGAATGAGATAATTAAAAAGCTCAAAACAAAAAATATAAACTAAAGAGGAGAAGGGGATTTATGGACGCAAAATTTATACCAGAGCTAAACAGGTTTTTAGACACGGGGAGAAAAAAAGGAATGATTAATGAGGCGGATATATGTTTTCGTCTTATAAAGTTTTTTGATGCAAGTCGTGTAGAAATCGATGAATTTTTAGAAGAAATCGAAAAAAATGGGATTAAAATTTTAAAAACAAAAGAAGATACCTTAAATAAAGAAGAACTTGAAGAAATCATTGTACAAATAAATGTAGATGATCCTGTTAAAATGTATTTAAAAGATATAGGTAAAGTTCCATTACTTACAGGTGATGAAGAAGTTGATTTGGCAAAGAAGATGTTAGATGGAGATGAATTTGCAAAAGCTAAATTATCAGAATCTAATTTAAGGCTTGTTGTTAGTATTGCAAAAAGATATGTATCTCGTTCAAATATGCAATTTCTTGACCTTATTCAAGAGGGAAATCTTGGACTTTTAAAAGCAGTTGAAAAATTTGATTATACAAAAGGATTTAGATTTTCCACTTATGCTACATGGTGGATTAGACAATCAATCACAAGAGCAATAGCTGACCAAGCAAGAACAATTCGTATTCCTGTTCATATGGTAGAAACAATTAATAAGTTGGCAAGAATTACAAGGGGATTAATACAAAAATTAGGAAGAGATCCAACTATAACAGAAATATCCGAGGCAATAGGATTACCTGAAGAAAGAATTGCAGAGATTCAACAAATAGCAATTGACCCAATTTCTCTTGAAACTACAATTGGAGATGAAGACGATAGTAAAATAAGTGATTTAATAGAAGATGAAACAGTGCAATCTCCATTAGAGGCAGCAGAACAAATATTGCTTCGCGAACAATTATTATCAGTAATTGAAACTTTAACTCCAAGAGAGCAAAAAGTTATTCGTATGAGATATGGACTCGATAACAATCACCCAAGAACATTAGAAGAAGTTGGTAGAGAATTTAATGTTACTAGAGAAAGAATAAGACAAATTGAAGCAAAAGCTTTAAGAAAATTAAAAAATCCAAGTAGAAGTAAAAAATTGTCCGATTTTAGATAAGTGACAATTTTATGGAGTAGTAATTTAAAATAAGGTATGATATACTAGGCGATAAGGAGAAAAGAATGAATTTTACTAAAATTTTAGAGTATCAAAAGAAAGATGGCGAACTCTTTACAATTGAAAGAGAATTAAATCAAAATCAGGGGAAAAAAGTTTCTCAAGAAATGTTTGCATTAATAAAAAAAGCGAAAGAAAAATCAAAAGCTCTCGAAATCAAAGCAGGCGAAATAGTAAAAGATTATGAGTGTATTAAAAAAGCATATGATGAGAACGTTGCACAATTAGAAAAGTTTGTATCAAAGAATTTAGAAGAAGTGTCAGATAAAGATTTAGACACTATAATAAATGCAACCAGTTCTATAACAAATAATTTAAATATTCTCGAAAAGAGATTATTTGCAGAGGCAGAAAGTTTAAATTCTACATTAAATGAATTTAATTCTACAAAAAAGACTTATGGAAATGCCAGAGCGAAATTTGAGGAAAATAAAAAGATATATGAAGATGAACTAAACATAAAAAATCCACAAATAGAGCAAATAAAAAAAGATCTTGTAGAGTTAGAAAAAGGCATTGAGCCAAAGATGCTATCTAAATATAAGCAATTAAGAGCAGATAGACTTTATCCAGTTTATGTAAGATTAATGGATAAATCATGTGGCGGTTGCAGAATGGAACGTTCAGCGGCGGAACTTGACAAACTAAAAGCACAAGGTTACCTAGAATGTGAAAACTGTCATAGAATAATAATCATTGAATAAATAAAAACAAAAAAGAGCTAGGCTCTTTTTTAAATTAATTTTACTAACTATTTTTCTCACCATCGGTTGTCGCAAATGTCAAAACATAAACATTTTTGGCTTTTGCTTTTTTTAATATAGTAGCACAATGATCGGCGGTTGAGCCAGTTGTTAAAACATCATCGATTAATAAAATATTTTTATCTTTAAATTCGGTTTTATCTGTAATCACAAAAGCATTGTCTAAATTTTTTTGTCTTTCTTTATATGAAAGGTTAGTCTGCGTTTCAGTGTTTTTTATTCTTTGTAAATTGTTATGAGAAATTGGAATATTAATAAGATTTGATAGTTCAACTGCTATCAATTCCGCTTGGTTAAAGCCTCTTTTTTTCTGTCTATCTTTATGTAATGGAACGGGAACTATTAAATCTACTTGCATGCCTTCTTTTTCCATTTTTTCATATTCTTTTTTCATCATTTTTGAAAAAGGATTTGCTAAATATTTTTTACCATTATATTTGAAGTTTTGAACAGATACTGCGATATTTCCAGAATAGACGAAGGGTGCTCTCGCCATTTTGAAAGCTCTTTTGTGTTTTTGGCAATGTAGACAATAATCAGCTAGGGTAAGGCAAGGACTACCGCATTTTAAACATATTTTTTCAGTACATTCAACTTTCTTTTGGCAATCTTCACATAACATATTTTCATCTTTAAGTTCGTTGCCACACAAAAAGCAGGTTATATCACTTGGGTATACAACTTCTAATAACTTATTAAAAAATTCTTTAACTTCTTTTTTCATCAATCAAATAACTTTTTCATTTTTTGGGACTCTTCAACTATGAATTCTTTTAAAAGAGTATATCGTTTTGCAGTGTGTTTATTTTTAACCATTCTTTCTAACGCTGTTTTATCTCCAACCAAAATAACCATTTTTTTCGCTCGAGTTACGGCGGTGTAGATTAGATTTTTTGTCAAGATTAAAGGTGGGCCGGGAAATATAGGAATTATTACAATATCAAACTCAGAACCTTGGCTTTTATGAATTGTGATAGCATAGGCTAAATTAATTTGTCCTAATTCACTTCTAGGATACATAACAACTCTGCCATCTTCAAATTTTACTTTTACTTCACCTGCTTGAATATCAATTGCTAATATATATCCAATATCCCCATTGAAAATACCCTTGCCTTCTTCTTCGTAATCACTGCCTTCTGCTTTTCGTTTCCAAGTTAAGTTATAGTTATTAGCTATCTGCATAACCTTATCTCCCTCGCGAAGAATAGTTAGCCCGATTTTTAACTCTTTTTTATTGAATCCTGCTGGGTTTAGTTTATCTTGCAGTTCTCTATTTAGATTTTCCACTCCACAAACTCCTGCTTTAAGAGGGGAGAGGATTTGTAATCTCATAGTATCAATATTGTTATAATAATTTGGTACTCTTCTTATAGCTAAGTCAATTATTGTGTTAAATGTTTCACTGTTATTATCTTTTTGTTCGTAGAAAAAATCGTTGCTTTTATTATCAATAATTGGCATAACCGACTGATTTATAAGATGAGCATTAGAAATAATTAAACTGTCATCTCCTTGTCGATAGATTTGTGTTAATTCGGACACGGGAACAATTTCACTGGACAAAATATCTGCAAGAACATTTCCAGGGCCAACACTTGGCAATTGATCCTTATCTCCAACTAAAATCAATTTGGCACTCTTGGGAATAGCCTTTAAAAGATTGTTCATTAAACTAATGTCAACCATTGAAACCTCGTCAACTATAACTATATCAGTTGGGAGAGGATTTCTCTCGTTATATACAAACATTCCACTTTCCTGCTTAAAATTAATTTCAAGAGCTCTATGGATAGTGCTTGCTTGATAACCAGTTGTTTCTGTTAATCGCCTTGCCGCTCTGCCAGTCGGTGCCATTAAAAGAATTTTTTTATTTTGCATATTGAATATATCAAGTAGACAAGATAAAATTGTTGTTTTTCCTGTTCCAGGACCTCCTGTTATAACAGAAAATCCTGAATTAACTGCGGTTTGTATAGCTTTTTTTTGGTCAGTGTGAAGTTTTAACTTATTCTTTAATTCGTATTGATTTATTTCATCGCTTACATCTAAATCAATATTAATACATGAAGCATTTAATAGCGCTAGTTTTGAGCCAACAGATTTTTCAGTATTGTACATTTTTGTTGATGCTACAATTTCTTTCTTATCTCTCCAAAATAATTTAATTACGTTTCCTTTTACTAAAATATCATAAACTTTTACACTAATACTGCTACATTTTTCTGAATCTAATTCAAGTAATTTTGCTAACATTTGGTCAAGTTGGGCACGATACATAAAAGTATTTCCGTTTTTTTCGCTCGCTTCATCTAATAAATAAAGAATGCCCGCACGTATTCTAAATTGGCTATCTTTGGAAATTCCCATGCTCATAGCAATTCTATCTGCGCTTATAAACCCGACACCTGTAATATCTTCAACTAACTGATAAGGATTTTTCTTAACTATATCTATGGTTGCATTTCGATAAAAATTATAGATTTTCATAGCAAGATTTGAACTAATATTATATGATTGCAAAAATATCATAGCGTTTTGCATTTCTCTAACATCTAAAAAAGAATCGGATATAACATCTGCTTTTTTCTTAGAGATGCCACGAATTGATAATAACTTTTCCGGATTAAATTCAATAATCTCTAAAGAGTCTAATCCATATTTATCAACTATTGCTTTCGCGGTAACTGGCCCAACACCTTTAATCAGTCCACTAGCGAGGTATCTTATAATACCCCTTTTAGTTTTCGGTTCAACTGTTTCATATTTTTGAACTGAGAATTGCTCGCCATATTTTGATGCGGTTAGTTCGCCAAAAAGTTTTAAATTTTCGCCAACATTTATATTTAAAAACTTGCCAACTATATTAATATCATCTTCTGCTGTTGAAAAAAGAGCAACGGTATAACCGTTCTCTTCATTTCTAAACTTAATAGATTCTACTATGCCTTCAATTTCCATTAATTAAGTTTAATCAATTTTAGGTTAATTACAAAATGATTATTGTATGATTTATATTTGTCTATAAATTCGACCTTTTTCGCGATTTTACTTACACTAATCTCATTATACTTAAATTGGAGAAAGAAAATGGAATGTATAACTGAAAATAAATTATTCACAGAAAATGAACCCTATGAAAAAATTATATTTGAGAAAGATGTTTATTCTTCCGTGGTTGAATATCTTAAAAATTATAAAAAAATTTTAATTATAACCTCACCAACGCCACAAGAAAAATATCTACAATTTTTTATCAATATTTTAAATGAAAATAAAATAAATTTTAGTATTTCCGTTTTAAACAAATTTTCTATTTGCGATAATGATACAATTTTAAAAAATTGTGCAAAAGGTAAAGGGCATAATATTTTAATTGCTTTTGGAACGGGAACTGTTACAGATGTTACAAAAATAGTTGCTAAAAATTTAGCTCTGCCTTTTTGTGTTATTCCTACTGCAATTACTCACTATGGTGTTTGTAATAATATTGCTTACATTATTAATAATGGAATTCCAAAAATAATAAAAACAGAGTTTCCACAAAAAGTATTTATTGATGAAAACATAATAAAGAAAAGTCCTGAAAGGTTTGTAATTTCTAGTATTTGTTTTTCACTTTCTCTTCTTGAAAATTTATTTGTTTTAGAATCAAGAAGGCGACTTTTGGGAGAATGTAATATTGATTTAATAGCCTTAAATAAAAAAATAAAAAAGATTGAAGAACTTTTGAGTTGGGTTTCGCTATCCAAGGATTTTGCACTTCTAAATTTAATGGATTATATAATTGATTTAAGTGAATTATGTAAAAAATCTTATGAAAGTAATGCAATAGCTTATTCATTAACCTTAAAAGCTTCAACCTTAAAAAATAATTTTGGAGAAAAATGTTTATTATCTTCAACAGTATTATTAAACGTATATACTTCTTTTTTTAACCAGAAAAAAACATATATCAAAGACATTCCAAACAGAGAGAAAATTATCAAGTTTCTTTCAAAGATAAATAAAAATGATGATGATTTTAAAAACTATATGGAAAAAACAAGTTGTGTTTTACAAGATCAGCTGAGGTTTAGCATTAATCGAGAGAAAAAATCAATCCAAGAAATATTAAGCCACTATAAAAATCATTTAAGTAAATTTTCTAAAAAGCTATTAATGTTAAACAATAAATCCAAGTTAAGAATGATTGATGGGGTTTCTCTTTATTCTTCTCTACAAGTTCTTCCTTTCATTTACAATAATTACTTATTAAATATTTTAACTAGATATGGCTTTATGAATGTATCTTAAATATATAGTATAAAACAGCATTAAACTGACAATAATTTTCTTATGATAGTAAATAGAAAAATTTTTATTTTTTTAGGGGTAGTTTTACTCCTATCTTTTTGCATGCTTTATTCAAATCAAAGGGGTATCTTTGATTGTCTAAATATTAAAACACTTACAGTTTACGCAAAGCAACCTATAGATTCTTTTGATTCAAATCTAAGTGGAAATGGATATAAATTTGATTGTTCAATTCAAGATTATGAAAATTTAAAAAATAAAAGAAATATCCAAGGGATTAGTTTTGAAACTTCTCTAAAACCTCAGGAAATTATAAATAGGTTGAAATTAAAAATTCAAAGCACACAAAAACTCCTTAGAGAAAATGAAACTATTATTATTTATTATTGTTATGTAGAAAATGTTGGGAATTCAATTATTTTATCAAATAAAAAAGTCAATTTACAAATTGCATTTAACGGCCAAAGTTCTATTGTAGGTATGCCTTTAATTCTAGGAAGTTATTAAAAAAGAAAAGAGAGTTGATTAGATAAAGAAAACTTTGAAAAATTTTCTAAAAAGGCTGATTACAATTGTATAAATTGAATTAATACTGTCAATAATCAAGGCATAGGAGGCTAAATTAATATGGAAAATAATATTAAGATAGAAAGAAGGGGAGAAAAAATTTTAAAATTTTTTAAGAAATATGGCTATTTTATAGCGGCTGGGTTGGTTGTCGTTGCTATAACTTTATTTGTTATATTAACTTCAATGGTGCCAGACGAAGTTATTGATGATAATGTAGATGATGTTAATGCAGGGGCAATAACATTTATAAATCCTTTGCAAGATGGAACTATATTAGTGGATTATTCAATAGACAAATTGATATACAATCAAACTATGGGTTGGTTTGAAACTCATTCAGGAATTGATTTTGTGAGTGAAGATTCAACTGATGTGTTAGCATCTTGTGCCGGAACAGTTACTAATGTTTATACTAATAGTCTAGAAGGAACGGTTGTAAAAATAAAGCATGATGATCAGTATTCTACCCTTTACGGTTCTTTGAATGAAAACGTTACAGTTGAGATAGGAGATAAAGTTACAGCAGGTCAAAAGATTGGGACCTATTCCAATTCGGCGGGAAACGAATCATCCATAGGAGAACATCTTTATTTTGAACTTATAAAAGACGATGAAAAGGTCAACCCAAACGATTATCTGGATTTGGGAGATAAATAATCAAAAGCCACTCGGTTGAGTGGCTTTTTAATTACTTTGACAATAAAATTTAAATATTCTATAATATGGGTATGGACGAGAAAATATTTTTAGAAGCGAAAAAACTACAAGCTCTTTCAGTTAATGAGAGTGAAAAGGTTATTGCTGAAAATGCATTAAATATAGTTAAAAATCTTCATCTTGATGATGAATGTTTGTTGGCATGCATTTTATATTTTCCATATATAAAAACATCTATATATACCTCTCCTAGCGAGAAAGAATATAAAAACTTTGATGAAATTAGAAAAAAACAAGAAGATGAAAGAAAGAAAAAAATACTTAGTGAAAGACAAACTTTTAAAGATAATATAGTCAAAAATTATGGCAATGGTGTTTTAAGTTTTTTACATTCTTTAAAAAAACTTTTGGAAGTTGACTATCAAAATCAAGAGGAAGCTGAAAACATAAGAAAAATGTTTTTCGCTTTGGTAAAAGATGTTCGAGTAATTATGGTTAAACTATGTTTCATTCTTGCTGAAATTAAATATAAAAAATCGACAGCAAATAATGATATTAAACTGAAAGCAAATCAAATTTTTGAACTATACGCGCCATTGGCTGCTAGATTAGGCCTCTCTTCTATCAAAACTGAATTAGAAGATATTGCGTTTAGTACTCTTTATCCTGATGAATATAAAAATATTATAGGAATGGTTGAACTTAAATTTAAAGAGAGAGAAAATGCTATCAATAATTTAAAAGAACAGATAAAAAGTACAATGAAAGAACTAGGCTTATCTGGCGAATTAATGGGTAGAAAAAAGCATACTTATAGTATTTATAAAAAGTTCAAAGAAAAAGGTGGAAATCTTGAGAAAATCTATGACCTTATAGCCGTCCGGGCCATTTTACCAACCATTGCAGATTGTTATGTTTTACTTGGTAAAATCCATGAGATTTTTACTCCGCTACAAAATAGATTTAAAGATTATATCGCCATTCCAAAATCAAATGGATATCAATCTTTACATACAACGATATTATTTGAGAATATTCCAGTTGAAGTTCAAATAAGAACACAAGAAATGCATCGTAGTGCAGAATTTGGTGTTGCTGCGCATTGGATATACAAAGAAAAGAGAACTAAAACAGATTCCTTAGATGAAAAATTAGGTTGGATAAGAGAGATAATGGAAAATGAACAATCCATGACATCAGAAGACCTTATCAATTCATTAAAAGTTGACATCTATGATGGGGAAATTTTTGTACAAACACCTAAGGGTAAAGTTCTACATATGCCTGAAGATTCAACACCTATTGATTTTGCGTATATGATTCACTCCGATGTAGGAAATAAATGCGTCGGTGCAAAGGTTAATGGAAAAATGCAGCCTATAACAAAGCCATTAGCCAACGGAGATATAGTTGAAATTATAACGAGTTCATCTTCAAAAGGGCCTTCTCGCGATTGGGTGAAAATTGTAAAAACATCGCAAGCAAAAAATAAAATACTATCCTTCTTTAAAAAAGAAATGAAAGAAGAAAATATAAAAGAAGGCAAATTAATATTTGAGCAGGCAATTAAGAATGCTGGATATTCGGTTGCCAAATTAACAGATAAAAAATATTTACAATCGTTATTAGAAAAATACAACTTTTCTTTAATCGATGAACTCCTTTCTGCTATTGGTTACGGAGCTTATTCTGCAAAAGTTATAAGCGGGAAATTAATAAATATTTATGAAACTGAAATGAAAAAGCAGAGAGAAAAAATTCAAGTTTCTAAAATAGAAAAAACAGAAGTTTGTGATATTAATACAGAAGATAAAATTAAAATTCAGGGAGTAAATAACCTGATGGTTAAGTTTGCTAAATGTTGTTGTCCTATTGAGGGTGATGATATTATAGGTTTTATTTCTCAAGGCCGAGGCATTATAATTCATAGAAAAAGATGCCCAAATCTTTCATTTTTTGACTCAGAAAGACTGATTGAAGTCGAGTGGAAATCCTCAAATAAAAATGTTAATTAAGGCGATTTTTTTGTTTTAGAGTTAAACAATAATGCAAATATAAAGGCAAATAGGACTGCGGCGGCGACGCCACCAGCTGTTGCTTCTAAACCGCCTGTAAAAACACCTATAATGCCGTGTTTATCAGTTGATTCCATTGCGCCCTTTGCCAAAGCCGCTCCAAATCCAACAATAGGGACGGATATTCCTGCCCTTGCAAAGTAATATATATACTGGTATAAGTTAGTCGCTTGTAAGATAACTCCAATAATAACAAAAGTAACTAAAATTCTAGCCGTTGTCATCATTGTTTTAATTATAAGAATTTGCCCTAACATACAAACAAATCCACCAACCAAAAATACATATAAATATGGTAATAAAGCTTCCATATTATTCCTCCTTTTTATCCGATCTTAAAACTATCGCGTGTGCAATTCCGGGGACCGTATCTCCTTGTTGAGTTGAAGTTGTACTTAACAACGCCCCTGTAGCAACATATAAAACACTATTTAACTCTCCTGATTTTAATCTATTAAGAACATAGGAATTAAAGATGGAAGCAGAGCAACCACAACCTGATCCGCCCATTAAAACATGTTGATTATAATAAAACATCATTTGACCACAATCTCCATAATTTATTCCTAATTTATATCCCTCTTGCTCCATTAAATCTATTAAAATCTCTGAGCCTAACTTACCTAAATCTCCGGTTATGATAAGATCATAATCTTCCGGTTTTGTTTTAGTGTTTTTAAAGACAGAAACCATAGTTTCCATTGCAGCAGGTGCCATAGCCGCACCCATATTATTAACATCATTAATTCCATAATCCATAACCTTGCCAAAGGTTGCAGACTCAATGTAAGGACCATCGCCTTCAAGCGAAACAATTGAGCAACCTGCTGCAGTACAAGTCCATTGAGCAGTTGGAGGCTTTTGATTTCCTAATTCAAGGGGAAATCTAAATTGTCTTTCTGCAGTTGAAAAGTGGCTTGATGTTGCGCATGCTAAATATTTGAAATATTCTGCATTAACCATAGCTGCTCCAACTTCCAAAGATAGAACCATAGTTGAACAAGCACCAAAAACTCCTAAAAACATCATATCAAAAGAACGAGCGGCGTAACTTGAAGTTATAATTTGATTCAATAAGTCGCCCGAAATAAGTAAATCAATATCATTTGGTTTTAATAAAGCTTTATCAGTTGCACCAAAGACTGCCTGTTCAAGCATTTTTCTTTCTGCTTTTTCATAAGATTTTTCGCCGAATGAATCGCTTTTCATAACATAGTCAAACATTTTCCCAAAAGGGCCTTCACCTTCCTTAGGACCAACAATAGAATAGCCACTAATTATTTTTGGTTTATTTTTAAAGAATATAGTTTGATGTTTTTTTTCTTTCATAAAATCTCCTATATAAATAAATAGATTAATCCAACTATTGCACTTGCAACAACTCCAACAACTATAACAGGGCCTGCAATTGTAAACATTTTTACGCATATTCCATAGATTATTCCTTCGTGTTTAAATTCCATAGCTGGACTAGTTATAGAGTTAGAAAATCCAGTAATTGGAACAATAGAACCCCCACCGGCATAAGCTCCAATCCTATCATATATCCCTAATCCCGTTAGTAAAGAAGCTAAGAATACAAGAATAACTGAAATATATCCAGAAACATTTATTTGAGTTATAGATGGGAAAATTGCGATTAAGCCATCTCCAATTCCTTGCCCAATCATACAAATAACACCTCCAACCCAAAAGGCATTAAAGAGGCTAGGCCAGTTATTAGTTTTAGGAATTTTAACTTTTACATATTCATTATATTTTTTATTTCTTTCTTCTCTATTCATTTTACCTCCCCAAAATCAAAGTTATGTTATGCAAAATGATTAAATTTTAAACAAAAGAAACTTATTTATGGAAAAAACTAATAAATTTTAAAAAATCAAACAAAATAAATAAGAAAAAATTTATGGAGGAAACTATGAAGAAATTTTTATCGATAATATT
>JAQVQJ010000009.1:17002-18264 GCA_028701635.1 Clostridia bacterium
AATACTATGGATTTAGTAAGTAACGACCAAAAAATATTTGAAACAGAAAATACAGAAAAAATTAAATCTAACAGGCTAACAACCAAAAGAGTAACAGATAACTCTCGTTTAACTAATTCATACTATGTACCAAGAAAAGTAAGTGATGTTAATTACAATAATACAAATTTTAGCAATTATCTTGGTAAATTAGAGGATTTATATTTAATGATGAATGATGCCGTTTATGTAAACAACAACATAAATTCTTGCAAGAGTAACATTTCAGAGTGTTGTGACATTTTAAATGTTTTATCTAAACAAATAAAATCAAGAGAAATTGAGTTAACAGATGACCAAATTAATTCTTGTAATGAAATTTTAAATGAATTAGGAAGTTGCACTAACAAAGTTACTTCTACAAGAAACGATGTTAAAAATGAATGTTCGGCTATGAAACAATCAAGCAAAAATGTAGACATAAATGTTGATAGAATAAGCACAAATTATGTTAAGCTGATCAATTGTTTAGATGAACGAGAAAGCCAATATTCTAGTATACTTTCATGTTTACAACAGTTACAGTGCGTATTAACTGGAAATTGCTATCAAAATACAGTTGATA
The DNA here is from genome assembly GCA_028701635.1 of Clostridia bacterium. The sequence continues at coordinate 17,607 of JAQVQJ010000009.1, forward strand.
TGGCAGAAAACTCTAAAACACAAGAAAAAGAGACTGACAATTTATTAGACAACAAAAATTTAGATAATGTCTTAAATACTCAAGAACAACTAAATACTCAAAAGTCAAATAATGAACAAGTAGTTCAAAATAGCACTAAAGTAATTAATAGTAAAACTATTAAAGATAACACCAATAATGTTAATACTATTACTAATACAGATAATACAAAAATAGACTCAACAGATACTAAAACGACAGACAAAACTCCAACTACATATCCTAAGAGTAGAAGTCCAAGAATAGTAAAAACATATCCTAGTGTTGTTAGAAATCCAAATATAAGAACACTTCCACATAAAGCAACTAATGAGATAAACAATATTAAAAATGAAGAAAATAATAATTCCAAAGTAATTAATAACAAAACTACCGATATTTCTAATAATGAAACTAGTAGAGTGATAGATAACAGAAGAACGAATGTAAACAACAAAACAAATAGTATTCAAAAAAATGATACAATTTCGAACAATGTTATAAATAGACAAATTACAGATGCAAATAACGCTAATCAATCACAGAATTTAGACACAAAAAAGATTGATAGTAGTGTTATAAACAGGAATACTATAACTAATAATACAGCGACTACTAATAAAAATACTATAACTAATAA
>JAQVQJ010000009.1:18364-20675 GCA_028701635.1 Clostridia bacterium
AATACTATAACTAATAATACAGCGACTACTAATAAAAATACTATAACTAATAACACAGCGACTGTTGATAAAAATGATGTAACAAACGCTAAAAACACAATAAACAATGAAAGTGCTATAACTAACAACAAGAATATAATAAATAATGAAAGCGTTATAACAAACAACACAAGAACAACAAACAACACAAGAACGACGAATAATACGAATAAAGTAAATAACGATGAAATCAACAATACGGATAAAATAAATAACGATGCAACTGATAGAAACGCTACAATAAATAATACTACAAATCAAAATGGAATTGGAAACATTGATACTTATATGCAACCAACTTTTCCTAATTTAACAAATAGAAATACAACAAATCAAAATCCTAACTTAAACAATAATGTTCCAAATAATCAATATCCTAACAATTCAGTAATTCCAAATAACAGAAATAATCCAACCATTAACACTCCAAATAGCAATATAAATAATCCAATAATTAACACTCCTAACAATGGTATAAACAGGGGCATAAATAATACACCAAATAATTTAGTTAATCCAAATGTAGTAGCTCCTAATATAAATACTTATGGAAATGGAGTCGTAGGACCTGCTATTGCAGGAAATCCAGCAATAAATAATACAGTTGGTGGCGCTCCTATAAATAATTTGGGCGGAGTAGGAGTCGGTGGAGTAACAGGCCCAGGGGTCGGCGGAGTTGGAGTAGGCGGGGTCGCAGGAGGCGTAGGAGTCGGTGGAGTAGCAGGTGGAGTAGGAATGAATGGAGTTGCTCCTATCGGCGGTTACGGTGCGGGTTATGGAACTGGAATAGGTGCAGGAATAGGAAGAGGATACAATGGAGTACACAACTATGAAAACGGAGTAATAAATCCTTATAGAAACACTGACACATATAAATTAAATGCGAGCGAATCTTTTTCTAAACCGCTTCCTTCAGAAACTCGTAGAAAATTCAAACCATTTACAGATATAAATCAAAATAACGAAGAAATTAAAACAATACCTTCAAGAAATATTCAAACACAAGTAACAGATGGAGTAAAGACAGCTATAAATGGATACAAAGTTTCTTAAAATTCAGTAAAAAACAGAAAGAATATCTTAAACTTGTAAGATATTCTTTCTTTAATTGATAAAAATTTGACTTAATTACAATAAAATAATAAAATATAAAATAAGGGGTAAAAGATGGCAAAGAAAAAAGTAGCAAAAATTGTTATTTCATCGATAGTTGTTTTAGCTATAATATCTTTTTCCTTGATATACTTTGTATTTTTGAGAGTTAATCCTTTAACTACTCCAAATGTTCCAACCGTTGTTGTTACAGAAACTCATTTATATGCTTCTACAAATGAGATAGAAGGGGCTAATAGTTATATTTTTAAGTTCACATCTCCAGATAATAATATAATAAAAATTTCATCAGTAACACCAAATATAGAAATTGAACTTTATGATGAAGAAACAAATCAGTATTTAGGAGAATTTGAAAAAGCCGGACAATATGATGTAAAATGTTGTGCTGTCGGTAATAAAACCCAAAGTCAATATAGCGTTGGTGTAGATGTTGACAGATATATTAATCTTGAAAAACCTGTCGTAAATTTATTTGATTCAGATGGAGAATATACATTGAGTTGGGCAAGCATAAAAAATGCAAATTGTTATGATATTTATATTACTTCGTTAGATGAAGACCCTGCAATATATGAATACACACCAAATGAAAGTGGCACTTCAGTTGAAACTTTACCACTAAGTGTTGTTATAAACGAATTAGATTTAGAAAATGGAACTTATCAGGTTATTGTAGTAGCAAAAAATTCAAATGAATTCTATATTGAAAATGTAAGTGCTTTACCAATAATGTTTGAGATATAGAAGATAATTAGTCCTTTATATAATCAAATTTATAAAAATTTTAATACTTTAAATATTTCTTATATTAAATATCATCAATTTTCTATATTTCATGGCTAAAAAACATCAAAAAACACTTGACAACTCAATGTTTATGTAGTAAAATCGGCAATGAAATCTAGTTTTAAATAGCATTCAAAAACCATTGCTAACATTACAAGAAATCTATTTAAACAGACTAAAATGGTGGCACTATAATTTAACCTTTATAGGCAAATGCAACCTGATAGTTCTCAAAGTTGCACTAATATTCCTCCTTAGCTCAGCGGTGGAGCAACCGGCTGGTCGCCAAGAATTCGAAGAATTCTGCGTACGAGCCACACACACTTCTCTGCCTTGCGAGTCAAACGGTAGGTCCCCTACCGGTTAGAAT
>JAQVQJ010000097.1 GCA_028701635.1 Clostridia bacterium
CATCTTGTTCTTTTGACATAGGAGAACCAATGCCACAATCTATTACGGGTTCTTCATCTTTCCAGTATGAATCATCAGTTGGTCTTTTGCTAATTTTGTTTAATTCGTTATAAATTTTAGGAGGGAACTTTGCTTCTGCAAGGGATAAATAATTTAATCCTATTCCTATTTCACATAAAAATACAGACAATTTTTCGAAAATTTCTTTTGTAATTTGATTGTCTTTTAAATATAACTTTTTAGCAGTTGGGTTAATTTTATTTATAATTCTAACCATTCTTTCATTTATAAAACGACTTACGATTTTTGTTGACTCGTTAGAATAAAGTTGTATTATTTTAGCCTCGCCTAAGATATAGTTTAAGAATCTTATAGGTTCAATTATTTTAAAATTTAAATCCCCATAGCAGAATGTCCTATATTCTCCGAAAGTTTTATCTTCGAGTTCTGCATAAGAACTTGTTCCCCATTTAAAATTTTCAAAGTAGTTTAAATTTACAAAGTATGTTTCTGCTTGAAAAAATTTTGGTGGTCTGCCTTTTTTATCAACTTTGTACAATTCTAGTTTTCGGGTTGCGTTTGGTAGGTCTTTAAGACTGACTATTTGTTCCCCCTCGTCCAAAATATCGAGTACTTTATTGTTTGAACAAATGGCAAAATCGAAGTTTCTAGGAACGTAAACTTTTGTATTTAAGAATAGTCTTCCTCTTCTTAACTTTTGGAAAATAACAAGATCTTTGGTTTCAATATTGATTTTCGGGTCTATTTTTTTTGGTTTTCTTCTAAAACACATAATATTCTCCTATTTATTGCAAATATTTTAGCATATTATATCGAAACTTACAACTATTGCATAAAAAGTATTTAAAGAAAATAAATTAAAATAAGGCATCTTTTTGGGGAGGTTATATGTTTAAGATAACTGAGGTGATTGCAAAACCGATTTTTACTATATATGAAGGCGAAAAAGCAGGAACAATAAGTAACTTTTTATATGATTATAAATCACAAAAAATCAAAGGTTTTTTTATATTTGATGATGATAGCGAAAAAAATTTTTTTGTTAAAACAGGAAATATTTACTCATTGGGACAGGATTATCTTTTAGTTAGAAATAGAAATAAAATAAAAATTGCTGAAATTGAAAGCAAAAACTTTATTAACTTACAAGCGATTATGATTAGCGGTGAAAGTTTGGGGGAGGTAAAGGATATATTTTTCGATGAAAAATATATCGTTCATTCACTTGAAACAGATAAAGCCGTTGTTATACCCGCAGGGGCAGTTATTAACATAGGGGAGAATATTGTTTTACTTGATACAAATCAAAAAAAGATTAATATTGCTAGAATGAAGCCCATTCAAAGAATTTTAAATGGAACTCTGCCAGAGATAAAAGTAAATATTTTAGAAGAAAATAAATTAGCAACTATCCCAATAATTAGTAAAAATTTTAATGAAAGCAATTTCACAAATGAAAATAAAATTATTGGGCAATCAGTTAAAGAAACATTAAAAAAATCATTAATACTTCCGCCAAAAATTCTTTCAAATCCCAAAACTATCATAGGTAAATATGCGAAAGAAATGCTTTGTGGACTTAATGGGGAAGTAATAATCAAAAAAGGACAAATGGTAACTGATAAAATCTATGAAAAAGCTCAAAAGCATTCAAAACTTTTCGAATTAACAAATAATGTGTAATTGTTTATTTAACTTTAATGATCTATTAGAAAGGGGTAGTCTTTTTTAATCTGTTTATTTTGTATTCGTTATTGTTATTAGTAAAGCAATATAGCATCTTTATCTATATGTCATTTCGACCGAAGCGAAGCGGAGTGGAAAAATCTCGTTTTTAAATTTTGTTAACAATCTTAACAAATTCAACAAAAAAGCGATTTCTGATAAATTATGTCAATGTGGGAGCGGGAAAAAATAAATAATATAACTATTGAGTCTTTGTAGAAGTAAACCTGCTTAAACGCAAAAGACAAAATATGTTAACAATTTTATTAACAATTTTAATAAACTTAAACAAAAAAACGATTTCTGATAAATTTCAGAATCGCTTTTTTGCCGATAAATAAAGGCATAGCCTTTTGGTGCGTCTGAAGGGAGTCGAACCCCTGACCTTTGCCTTAGAAGGGCACTGCTCTATCCATCTGAGCTACAAACGCATTTTCGTGTCGTAATTTTTGAATTCTCAAAAAATTTGACGCATTGAAATATTATCATAATATGCTATAACTGTCAACAAAAAACTCTAAAAAGGTTTATTTTTTTAAATTATGGGCATCTTTATTTTATATAAACATGAGGTGTAAATGAAAATTGTAATAACAGGCGCTGCTGATGGTTTAGGAAAGGAAATAGCTAATGAATTTAAAGATAGTGATCTTATCTTACTTGATAATGATGAAGAAAAATTGGAAGAAGTTGCGAAGAAATTAAGGGTCAAATATTTTGTTTGTGATTTAGCAAAAACAAGCGGGATTGAAACGGTTTGCGAAAAAATTTTAGCAGAGAATAAAACTATTGATATTCTAATAAATTGCGCTGGAGTTTGGTTAGATGAGACTGAGGAAAAAGATTTAGAAAAGTATAGAAATATGATACTTGTTAACCTATTCGGTCCAATAGCAATGACTAAGGCTTTACTACCAAGATTTATGGAACAAAAAAGGGGACTGATTATAAACATAAATTCACAGGCTGGTATTGAAAGGGAAAGGGCAACCGGAGCTGTCTATGGTGCGTCCAAAGCAGGACTTGTTGCATACAGACAAAATGTAAAAAAAGAGTTTGCTAAGAATGGAATAAGGATAACAGATTTATGTCCGGGAATGATAGAAACAGGACTTTTTGAAAAAGCCGGAGTTGAGGTTTCTGATGATACATTTAAAAAATATAGTTTAAGTAAGTCACAGGTTGTAAAAGCAATAAAGTTTATAATTGAACAGCCAAGCGAAGTCTTTATTCCGTCGCTCGAACTAAAAAATATCCACGAGAATTTACAAAAATAAAAGTGGCATTGCCACTTTTTGTTATGTTATTAGTTCTTTGCCTTTCCTCTTTCGCGTAAACGCATACTTGGGTCAAGGGTTTTCTTTCTTAAACGAACATTTTTTGGTGTAACTTCCATTAACTCATCATCACTAATAAATTCCATACAATCTTCTAATGACATTTGTTTGATTGGGGTTAATCGTAGGGCTTCATCAGAACTAGAAGTACGGCAGTTTGAAAGATGTTTTTTCTTGCAAACATTTACAACAATATCTTCACCCTTTGGATTTTGTCCAACGATCATTCCAGAATAAACTGTTTGTCCTGCGCCGATAAATAAATCTCCGCGTTCTTGCGCATTGAAAAGTCCATAAGGGATTGCATCTCCAGTTTCGTGAGCTATCAAAGAGCCGTACATTCTTCGTTCAATATTGCCTTTGTATGGTTGGTATTCAAAGAATATAGAGTTCATTATACCTTCACCGCGAGTATCGGTTAAAAATTCTGATTTAAAACCAAAAAGTCCGCGTTCAGGTATTAAAAATTCCATTTTCATTCGGTTATTATGGTCACGCATGTGCAACAATTCACCTTTACGAACACCCATTTTACTCATAACAGTCCCAACACTATCAATAGGAACATCTATTATTAATTTATCTATTGGTTCAAGTTTTTTCCCATTTTCTTCAATAAAAAGAACTTTTGGCATAGAAACTTGAAATTCATATCCTTCTCTACGCATATTTTCAATTAAAATTGAAAGATGCATTTCACCACGACCACAAACAACAAAAGAATCAGTTGAATTTGTGTCGGTTACACGCAAAGATAAATCTTTTATTGCTTCTTTGTAAAGTCTTTCACGAAGATGTCTGCTTGTAACAAATTTTCCTTCTTTACCTGCGAATGGGCTGTCATTAACCATAAATGTCATTTCAACAGTTGGAGGGTCGATTTTAACAAATTCAATAGGGGATATATCTTCCGGAGAGCATAATGTATCTCCAATTTGTGCAGCTTCAACACCTGCAATACAAACGATATCTCCAGCCCTTGAATTCGCAACAGGAACTCTTTTTAATCCCATAAATTCAAACAACTGTACGATTTTTCCTCTAATATTCTTATTTTCATGAAAATTACTTGATACAACATTATCTCCAACTTTTGCTTTACCTTGAACAATCTTTCCAATAACTAATTTTCCTACGAAGTCATTTTGTTCAGCAGAAGAAATAAGCATTTTAAAAGGTTTACTTTCATCTCCAGATGGAGAAGGTATATGAGATAAGATTGTGTTAAAAAGTGGTTTCATATCTGTGCCAGATGAGTTTAAATCAAGTGAGCTATGACCAAATCTTGCAGAACAGAAAACAAAAGGAGAACTTAATTGTTCATCATTTGCATCAAGGTTTAATAATAATTCTAAAACTTCTTCTTGTACATCTCCAAGTCTAGCATCAGGTTTGTCAATTTTGTTTACAACAACAATAACTTTTAAATTTAAAGCAAGTGCTTTTTCAAGAACAAATCTTGTTTGTGGCATTGGACCTTCATAAGAGTCAACAACAAGTAGAACTCCATCTACCATTTTTAAAACTCTTTCAACTTCTCCGCCAAAATCTGCGTGTCCAGGAGTATCAACAATATTGATTTTAATTCCATCATATATACAACTTGTATTTTTTGCTAAAATTGTAATCCCGCGTTCTTTTTCAAGCGCGTTAGAGTCCATTACTCTATCTTCAACAACTTCTTTTTCATGAAAAACATTCCCTTGTTTTAACAATTCGTTAACAAGAGATGTCTTGCCGTGATCGACGTGGGCAATAATTGCAATATTTCTTACTTTCTCGTTTGCCATAAATTCTTCCTTTGCTCTATTTTTAACTTTTAATTAGAATTTATAAAAAAATATTTTTAAGATTTATATTTTAACTAAATAATTAAGCGAACAGAGGAGAGTATACCACGACTATAAACAGAAATCAAGAGAAATAATAAAGGATATCAATAAAAAATAAAAAACAGGATTTAAATCTGTGTGTGATTTTGCAATATATAAAAATAAATAATTTAAAATTACGCCATAATAATACTAATATATACTAGTAATATTACTATCAAATAATTTGACAAAAACTATCAAAAATATAATAATAATTACATTAAGGAAAACTAATGACAAATTTATTGATTACAAAACAGAAAAAA
>JAQVQJ010000010.1 GCA_028701635.1 Clostridia bacterium
CAAGTTAAGTACTGTTCTTTTCCCGCAATTTTTCTTACCTAAAATAAGATGTGTTCTATTTTCCTTAAGAAAGACATCAAAATTCTTTAATTCAGGGTTTCCTTCATTATCTTGTTTGTAAAAAACATGTTTAAAATATATGCTTCCTAATATATCATTTAATTTTGTTTTTCCTTTTTCATTTTTATCATTTTCTACAAAATCTATAATGTTTTTTACTCTCTCTGTCGCGATTTTTGTTAATCTTAAATTAGGTATTAAAGTATACAGGTTATTGGTGTCATTTATTCCGGTAGTAACATAAGCAACGATTATGAAATAAGTTTCAATCTGTATAGTGCCTGCTGAGGTTAAGACAACCAAAAAAATAGTAGCGCATAAAATTAAAAAACTATAAAAAATAAGATAACCATTATCTATCATAGAATCCCAAAAAGTCTTTTTCTTTAAATCGTAGTTATATTTATTTAATAAATGTGAATAATCTTTTTCAACTTTTTTATATACTCCTAAATCATTAATTGAAATTCTTGTATCAACCATTTCACTGACTTTATCATACTGAAAATCTTGGTCTTCTCTTATCTTTTTTTCATAAACTGCTCTCTTCTTTATTAACCAGCCATATATGAAATAATCAAGAACATCAGCTACAATTACAATTAATCCAGCCCATACATTAACAATAAAGATAATAGTTAAAGTAATGAATAAAGAAACTAGTCGAGCCATTGCAATTGCCATTTTATCACCAAATTTTGATAAAGTTAAAACATCAGTGTGAACGGTATTTAAGATATGTTCTTTTGATGTGTTCTTATAATTTTTTGGATTTGCGTGAATGCTTTTATAAACAATTTTGTTATTCAAATATTCATAACTTTTTTTAATTATTTTGGGAAATACCATATAATTCAAATGCCAAAAAAACCTAATAAGGAATAAGAATGCAAATGCTAAAATTAAATAAATTATCCCAGAATTATATAATCCACTCGTTAATGAAATGGTTGCTTTTGCTGCAAAAATGGGGACAATTAACACTCCTATTTGTTGCAAAATCACAAATGAAAAAGAAAAAAAACAATGCTTTTTACTTGGATTAGATAAAAAGTACCAATTTTTAATAATCTTTATGTATTCCTTCATTTATCCTCTTTTGTTATAGTTAATTTTATCATCTTTTCTGCTTATCTACTAGGAATTTTGTAAATTTATAAAACTTTATTTTGTTATAGCAAATAAAAATTGATAAGCATATTATGGCATAGAGGTAATATGGAATATTATATTGAGTTAAAAGATAAAAGGAATAAGTATGTTTTCAATGCACTGCAAAATTCAGGTTTAAGTATAAAAGAATTTGTATTTCAAAACTGTTCAAAAGATGATATTATCATTTTTTCACCAGCAAGAAAATTTTCGGTTGAAGAAGCTAACAAATTTTCTAATGATATTACAATTTTTGCTGGAAATTTGAGTGATGAAATTAAAAATATTTTTGGAACTAAAAATATAAAATTAGTCAATATGATTAAAGATGAACAATTTGTTGTTGATAATGCAAAATTAACCGCAGAAGGTGTTCTAGCACATATAATTAGCGATACAGAAAAGTCGATTTTTGAAAATAAGATTTTAGTTTTAGGGTTTGGAAGGTGCGGAAAAGAAATCTTAAATTTACTTAATAAACTTGGTTTAGATGTTAGTATGGTTACATTCAATAAAAAAAAGTTAGCCATCATTAAAAACAAAATGTATTTGGAATATGAATTTTTCAAGGATTTAAAGGATTTTGACATTGTAATTAACACAATTCCAACAAAAATTATCGGCGATGAAATGTTAAATTATTTCAACAATAATGCAATAGTTTTGGAAATTGCTTCCGTTAATTGTTTAAACAAGGAACTACTAGCCTCAAAATCATTTAATTACATTTTATGTCCTGCACTCCCCATGGTTTTTAGTGCCGAAAGTGCGGGTAAAATTATGTTTGAAAGCATAAAAAGAACGCTAGAAATCTAAGATAAAAGGAATAAAATACTATGGATAAAATAACATTAGGATTTGCAATAACTGGTTCATTCTGTACATTTTCAACCGTTTTAAAAGAAATGGAAAATTTAGTTAATTTAGGATATAAAATTATTCCAATATTCTCGTACAACGCAGCAAATTTAGATACTAGATTTTTTAAAGCATCTGATTTTAGAAATGAAGTAAAAAGGATTACAAATAATGAGCCTGTTGATACAATTCAAGGTGCTGAAACTCTTGGACCAAATAATTTAATTGATATAATGGTAGTCGCTCCTTGCACTGGAAATACTCTATCTAAAATAGCTTTAGCGATAACAGATACTCCTGTAACAATGGCAGTTAAAGCACACTTAAGAAACAATAAGCCAGTGGTAATTGCTGTTTCAACAAATGATGCACTTGGATTAAATTTAAAAAATATCGGTACTTTAATAACTACAAAAAATATATATTTTGTTCCATTTGAACAAGATAATTTTTCTAAAAAACCTAACAGCTTAATTTCAAATTATTCGCTTATTGGGAAAACGATAGAAAAAGTTAAAGAAGGTGTTCAATTGCAACCAGTTATATATCAAAAAGGAGTCGATAATGAAAGCATATAATATTGCAATTATTGGCGCGAGTGGAATGGTTGGCAAAAAAATGCTTGAAGTACTTTTTGAGAAAAATATAAATGTTAAAAAACTTTACTTATTTGCTTCAAAAAATAGTGCCGGAAAAACTATCAGCCACGATGGAAAAAGATATAAAATTATTGAGTTAACCGAAAAAAATATCCTTTCAAAAAAAATAGACTTTGCATTGAATGCAACTGATGCCAGTGTCGCCAAAATATTTGTTCCAATTTTTGCTAAAAACGGAACAATTGTAATTGACAATTCGAGTTGTTTTAGAATGAATAGCGATGTTCCTTTAATTGTCCCGGAAGTTAATTTTGAGGCTATTAAAGGTCATAAAAATATTATTGCTAGCCCGAATTGTAGCACTATTCAAGCGGTAGTCGCACTTGCTCCATTACACAAAAAATTTGGAATTAAAAGAATTATCTATTCAACTTATCAAGCTGTTAGTGGGGCTGGAAAAAATGGTATTATTGACTTAAAAAATGGAATAAAAGGAATTAAACCAAAATTTTTTCCTCACCCAATTTTCAACAATGTTATTCCTCACATCGACAAATTTGAAGAAGATGGGTATACAAAAGAAGAACACAAAATGATTAACGAAACTAGAAAAATTTTAAATAATTACTCTATTAAAATAACTGCTACCACTGTTAGAGTTCCTGTTTTGAATTCCCATAGCGAAAGTATTAATATTGAATTAAAAACTTCATTTGAAATCCAAGATGTTAAAAAGATTTTAGCGAATTCTGAAGGAATAATATTAGTTGATAATGTAGAGAAAAATGCTTATCCAACACCATTAATGGCTAACGATTTAGATGAAGTTTTGATAGGAAGAATAAGAAAAGACTTCTCAGTAGAAAGTGGAATTAACTTATGGGTTGTTGCAGATAACATAAGAAAAGGTGCAGCATCAAACGCTGTGCAAATATTAAAAAAGTTAATTAAAAAGGAGAAAAAAAATGTCATTATTTAAAGGAAGTGCGCCTGCTCTAATTACCCCATTCAGTGAAGATGGACTAAAAGTAAATTTTGAAACATTAAAAAATTTAATCGATTTTCAAATTGAGAATAACTCAACAGCAATAGTAATTTTAGGAACAACCGGAGAAGCCTCAACGATGACTATGGAAGAAAAAATTGAAGTTGTTGAATTCACAGTGAAATACGTAAATAAAAGAATTCCGGTTATTGCTGGGTCTGGAAGTAACAACACTCAAATTGCAATAGAAACTTCTAAAAAATTTGAAGAGTTAGGGGTTGATGCCCTTTTAATTGTTACACCATATTATAACAAATGCACGCAAAATGGATTAATTCTACACTACAAAAAAATAGCTGAAAATGTTAATACTCCGATAATTTTGTATAATGTGCCAGGTAGAACTAGCGTTAATATTCTGCCACAAACTGTAAAGGAACTAAGCAAGATAAAAAATATTATTGCTATTAAAGAAGCAAGCGGAAATATTGAACAGATTTCTGAAATAAGTAGGCTTTGCGACATTGATATTTACAGTGGAGATGATGCTATTGTTTTGCCTGTTCTAGCACTTGGTGGGAAGGGAGTGATTAGTGTCGCTGCGAATGTAACGCCAGCACTAATGCAAGATATTTGTGATCAATATTTTAAAGGCAATATTGAAGAAAGCAGGCAATTACAATTTAAAGTCAATCCATTAGTTAAAGCTTTATTCTTAGAAGTAAATCCAATTCCAGTAAAAACGGCTATGAATTTAATGAATTTTAAAGCTGGCGCTCTAAGGTTGCCACTTAGCGAAATGGAAAATGTCAATTTAGAAAAATTGAAAAAAGAAATGACATTGTTAGAATTAATTTAAAAGAACTTTTCATAGATTATATTAGTAGCTAATTGTAAATCTTTTTCATTAATTCCTATAATTAAGTTAGACACTCCATTAGTTCTTATTAACTTTATTTCTATGTTATTTTCGCTAAACATTTTATTCAATATCTTAACTATATTTTTAGATTTAAATATGTCGTTTCCAACAATTGTTATAAGAGCTATATTCTCTTCAATTTTTAAATTTATTGGCTTAAATTTGTTAAATTTTTCTATTAATTTTTCATTATTATCTAAAAAATCATTTTTATTTATTACTAACTTAATCTCATCAATCCCTAAGCTTGCTATTACGTAATTTATATTTAAATTTTTTAAAATTTTAAAACATTTATATAAGAAATCAATCTCATTTTTAACCATAACTTTTTTTATTGATAAAATTGTTAAATCGCTCTTATGTGTAAATGCTTTAATTTTATGATTATTCTTAGGCTTATTTATAATTGTCGTTTTTTGACCATTAGGTTCATAAATACTTTTTACTATGATTGGTATATTTTTTTCAATCAATGGTAGAACAGTGCTTGGGTGTAGAATTTTAGCCCCCATATAAGATAATTCTCTTAATTCCTGATAAGAAATTTGATTGATATGAATCGGATTTTTAATTAATTTTGGATTTGTCGCCATTATTCCACTTACATCTTTAAAACTTTCATATACACAATCTCCTGTTCCTGCGGAGACTAAACTCGCGGTATAATCTGTACCATCTCTTGAAAATGTTAAAAGATTACCATTGGGCAGTTCGCCATAAAATCCGGGAATTACAACGCCCTGTTTAATTTTATTTGTAATTTTATTAATCTTTGAATATGTTTTTTTGAAATTTACTTTGCCATTAGCCTTGAATTTTATTATTTCTCTAGCATCTACAAATTTAAATCCTAAAATTTCTGCCATAATTATGGCAGTGAAATATTCTCCCTGTGCGGCGGTAAAGTTAACATCGCATACTTTTTCAATGTTTGCTCTTATTTCTTTTAATTTGCACTTTAAATGCCCTAAATAATATGCATTTAGTATTTCAATAAATCTATCTTCAATCATTTTAAATGTTTTATTGCAATTCCCATTTTTTAAAAGTTCATTATGACAATCATAAAGTAAGTCTGTTACCTTCTTGTCATTTGAGTTTCTTTGACCGGGTGCGGAAACAATAATTATTAATCTGTTTTTGTCCTCTTTAATTATCTCTTTTACCCTTACTATATTCTCAGGCGACGATAAACACACCCCTCCAAATTTTGAAACCTTAATTTTCATAAGCCCTCTTTTGTTAAGTAATATTTATTTCATAATATTAATATCAATTTTTTTTTGCTAATTAGAATATAGTCAATATTAAATTTAAGTACATATAATGAAGTGTTAGGAGATAAAAATGTGTGGCTATATTGGTATTGTTTCAAAACAAATTAATGAAAAAAAAGCGTATGAAGCACTTAATAAATTGAATCATCGTGGACCTGATGAAGAAGGCGAATACATCAATGAAGGTGTATATTTAGGACACAAAAGATTGACTGTAATTGATAAAGAAAATGGCAAACAGCCATACATATTTAATGAATATGTTTTAATCTATAATGGAGAAATCTATAATGCGAATGAATTACGAAAAGATTTAATAAAAAAAGGTTATAGCTTTTCAGGTTATTGTGATACAGAAGTTTTAATTAAAATGTTTGCTGAATATAAGGAAAAATGTATTGAAAAATTAAATGGAATTTTCTCATTTGCAGTATGGAATAACAAAACAAAAGAGTTTTTTGCTTGCCGTGATAGAGTTGGAGTAAAACCACTATATTATTATAAAAAAGACAACGAATTTATGGTTGCATCTGAAATAAAATCTATTTTAAGTTCCTATAATATTAACCAAATTGCTATTAGTGGTTTACAAGAAATATTAGGGCTTGGACCCAGCCACTCTCCCGGAAATGGTATTTACGAAAATGTGTTTGAATTAAAAGCAGGACATTACTTTTATTATAAAAATGAAAAACTAGAAATCAATAGGTACTGGAATGTTCCAGTAGGCTATCACACCGATACTTTTGACCAAACAGTAAAAAAAGTAAGAGAACTATTAGAAGACAGCGTTCGTGGTCAGTTAGTTTCAGATGTTCCCCTTTGCACCCTTTTATCTGGTGGTTTAGATTCAACCGTTATTACATTGATTGCAAAGAAATATAAGCCCGATTTAGAAACATACAGCATTGACTATGAAAATAATGACAAATTTTTCGCTAAAAATGATTTTCAAGTTGCCAGAGATAATGATTTTATTAAATTGGTTACAGAAAGATTTAACATCACTCATCATAATGCAGTTATTAATAATAAACAATTAGTTAGTTGTTTAGATAATGCGTTACGGTTAAAAGATTATCCGGGAATGGTCGACATCGATTCCTCTCTATTTTGGTTTAGTAAACAGATTAAAAAGAGATTTACAGTAGGACTGTCTGGGGAATGTTCTGATGAAATTTTTGGCGGTTATCCATGGTTTTATAGGGAAGAATTTAATAATAATTTTCCTTGGATTAGAAACTTAGATGAACGCCAAAATTTATTAAATAATGATTACAAAAAAAAGTTAGATTTAAAAAACTTTGTACAAAATAAGTTTGATGAAACTGTTAGTGAAGCGCCACTGACTGGCGATGAAACAATCGAAGAGAAAAAGCATAAACAACTAGTCTATTTAAATATGGTTTGGTTTATGCAGACATTATTAGAGAGAAAAGACAGAATGACTATGGGCGCATCGCTTGAAGTTAGAGTGCCTTTCTCAGACCATAGATTGATTGAATATCTATACAATATTCCTTGGAAATATAAATTTCATAATGATATGGAAAAAGGCTTGTTAAGGGCGGCGGTTGAAGACATTGTGCCTCACGAAGTTGTTTACAGAAAGAAAAATCCGTATCCAAAAACTTTCAATCCCGAATATCTAAAAAGTGTGAAAAAACTATTAACAAAAAGACTGAAAAACAAAAATTCAATCCTATACGAAGTTTTTGATATTAACGTAATAAAAAACTTAATTAATAGCGAAAATACAACGCTACAAAAGCCTTGGTTTGGTCAATTAATGACCTTACCACAACTTATTGCATACCTATACCAATTCGACCTATGGTTTGAAACTTATGGGTTGAATATAGTAAAATAAATATCATTTTATTTCTTTGAAATCGATTTTTTTGATAAAATATCTTTATATATGAATTCAAAATTGATTGCCCCGTGTGGAATGAATTGTGGTATCTGTCTTGGATATTTAAGAGAGAAAAATAAGTGTCCCGGTTGTAGACTTATCGAACCAGGAACTTTTAAATATAATCAAAAATGCATAATAAAAAATTGTGAATTTTACAAGTCTGGAAAAGATAGGTTTTGTTATAAATGCGATAAGTTCCCTTGCAAAAGATTAAGAGATTTAGATAAGAGATATAGAACAAATTATAATATGAGTATGATTGAAAACCTTAAAAATATTGAAGAAAATGGGATACTAAAATTCGTATCAAGTGAGAAAACAAGGTGGCGCTGTGAATGTGGCGAAACTATATGTGTCCACAGAAAAAATTGTTTAAAATGTGGGAAGCCACGCCAATAGGTAGGAATATGTTTAAAAAATTTATTAATTTCTTTAAAAGAAATAACGGAACAAATGATTAATTTAAAACATAACAAAAAAGAAGAGGAAAACTCCTCTTCTAGATCAAAAAAACAATTTTTATAATAATATGGAAACTGGCGTTCTAGACGACGATTTTTAACTTTTTTTTATTTCTTTAAAATAGATGACATTTTTTTAGCAAGATAACGAACTGCTCTTCTTGGGCTTATACGATAAAGAAAGCAAAGGAATTTTGCATCTTTTCCAATTGTTACTCTAAATTTATTTTTTCTAATTCCTTCCAAAATCTGTTTTGCTGCATCTGGTGCCGAAGTTATTGGCATCTTTTTATTTGAGTCCATCTTTGGTGCTTCAACATTAGAATTCTTTAAAATATTTGTTGCAATTGCTCCTGGAGCAACTAAATTTACGTTAACATTTGTTCCCATAAGTTCGGCATACAAACTTTCTGTAAAAAGAATTACTGCTGCCTTAGATGCACCATAAGCTGCTTGTCCTGGGAAAGGAACAATTCCGCCCATACTTGAAACATTCGATATATAAGCATCCGGTCTTTTTAAAAGATATGGCAAGAATGCTTTAATCATATTAACCGTACCATAATAATTAACATTCATAACCTTTTCAATCTGTTCAATACTTAAATCATTTAAAGCTAAAAATGGTTGAACTATTCCCGCTACATTTATCAATCCATCAACCTGTTTATGTTTTTTTATAACCAAAGCTGGAAGAGCATCAACTGCTACTCTATCTGTAATATCAAGTACGTGTGTAGACAATTTTTTATCATTTTTAGAAAGAGTTAATGTTTCTTTTAAATTTTCTTCATTAATATCAACGGCAGAAACTTTCGCTCCAGCATTTAAAAGTTGTAGAATAACTTCTCTACCAATTCCATTTCCTCCACCAGTAACAACAAAAACCTTATCTTTAAATTCCATATTTTCCTCCTTTGATTATTTTGTTTAAATTAAGTACATTATATCAAATATTTTTAATATAATCGAACAAAACTAAACAATCTAATTTAAATTATTAACATTTTAATCATTTTTTTAAAAATGAATATACAATAAAAATAATTGACAATGTGTTTATTATATAATATTATCAATAGTCAAAAAATAAAAAGGAATTGGAAATGAAAAAATTATTGGTAATTATTGATATGGTTAACGGATTTATAAACGAAGGGGCCTTGGCGGATAAAAAAATAAACAGTATCACTCCAAATATCGTAGAAATAGTTAAAAAAGCAGACGAAAAAGGTTATGCTATAATAGCATTTAAAGATTGCCATACTGAAAATGATATAGAATTTAAAAAACATCAACCACATTGTATAAAAGGCACAACTGAATGCGAATTAATTCCCGAATTAAAACTTTTGGAAGATAAATTCTGTGTTATAGAAAAAAATACAACCAACGGATTCTTAACTCCTCAATTCGAAAATTTGGTAAATAAGAATAAATATAGTAAAGTTTATGTAACAGGCTGTTGTACTGATATCGGTGTAGAAGATTTTGTCAAAAGTTATCTTGCTTTTAATAGGGAGAATGATAGAAAAACAGAAATCATATTAATAGAAAATGCTATCACAACTTTTGATTCACCAGATCATTCTTCTTCGCTAGCACACAAACACTCATTGGCTAGAATGATTATTAGAGGGGCTAAATTGACTCATTTTAATAAGATGGAAAAAATTAAGGAGTAAAGATGACAAAATTACTTTCATTAACAAAACAAACAAATAATAAATATGTTAACATTTATCTTGCACAATATAAAAAAAATGGAAAACTATTAAATTATGAGTTTGCATCTAGGCGAGCCAAAGATGATTTAGCTTTATATGGAAAATATGACACAGCAGATGCCGTTAGAATCGTTCCATATTTTGAAAAAGAAAATGAAAAATATATCGTACTAATAAAGGAATTTAGGCAAGCAATAAATACTTATGTTTATGGCGTTCCAGCCGGTTTAGTTGAAAAGGGCGAACAAGAAATGGAATCTGCAAAACGAGAATTGGTTGAAGAAATAGGAGCCGAGATTTTACAAATAAAAAAGACAGATAACTCAAGTTATTCAAGTGCCGGTATGACCGATGAATCAATTTCTTGCTTTGAGGCAGAAGTTAAATTATCAGGCAAACAAACATTAGAATTTAACGAAGATATAACTATAAAAATACTAAAATTAAAAAATCTATAAAATAAACTTTTAAATAAAAATAAGATTATTTGCTTTATTTTTTACGGCAAAATAGTTATTAATAAAATTAAATTAATGTTAATATATAAATATAAAGGTATTATATGAATAAAGAGAGTTTTCAATTAACTACTGCAAAAAAAGATGATATTTTAATAGTTGACAGAATGGAAGTAACACCAAAGGAAAGAAGAAGGCTTAATGATATAGGTCTATTAAAAAAATCTACTATTCGTGTAGTTAATAAACTTGGTAAATCTCCAATCATACAAGTTAAACATACTGTTATGGCAATAGAAAAATCTCTTGCAAGTAAAATATTCTGTTATTATAAAGAACAAGACACAGAAGATAAAAAAGAACTTTAATATTGGACTGGGTATTCATCGCATAGTTCTTTAACTTTTTCTTTAACTTTAGGTATTATTTTTTCTTTTTCTAAAATTACATCGGAAATAAGATTAGCAACTTTTCTCATATCTTTTTCCTTAAATCCCCTGGTTGTTACAGCAGGTGCCCCTATTCTTAATCCACTAGCAATAGAAGGCTTTCTTTTTTCATTAGGAACAGTATTTTTATTAGTCGAAATATTTGCATTTTGTAACAGATCCTCTAATTCTTTACCACTTAAATCTCTATCACTTAAATTTAATAGTATTAAATGATTATCTGTGCCACCACTAACCATTTCAATTTTTCTTTCTTTGAACACTTTTTCCATTTCTTTTGCATTGTTTATAACCTGTTGTTGATATAATTTAAAACTAGGGTCTAAAGCCTCTTTGAAAGAAACAGCTTTTGCAGCGATGACATGCATTAATGGACCACCTTGTGATCCCGGGAAAACTGCTTTGTCTATTTCTTTTGCAAACTTCTCTTTACACAAAATCATTCCGCCTCTTGGACCTCTCAGTGTTTTGTGTGTAGTCAAGGTAACGACATCGGCATAAGGTACAGGACTTTGATGCAACCCAGCTGCCACAAGACCGGCAATATGTGCCATATCGACCATTAAATAAGCCCCAACCTTATCCGCAATTTCTCTGAATTTTTGGAAATCTATCTTCCTTGAATATGCACTTGCACCTGCAATTATTAATTTAGGTTTGTTAATTAAAGCAATTTTTAAAACATTGTCATAATCAATATATCCATTATCATCAACTCCATAGAAAACACTATTGAAAATTTTTCCTGAAACGTTTACTTTTGAGCCATGCGTTAAATGTCCTCCATTAGACAAATCCATTCCCAATATAGTATCGCCGGGTTTTAAAAGTGCATAATAAACAGCAAAATTTGCATTTGAACCACAATGAGGCTGTACATTAACATGATCACACTTAAATAATTTTTTTGCTCGTTCTATTGCTAAGCTTTCTGCTACATCTACGAATTCACAACCTCCATAATACCTTTTATTTGGATAACCTTCTGCATATTTATTTGTTAACGGAGATGCTAATGCTTGCAAAACTGCTTTTGAAACGTAATTTTCACTAGCAATCAATTCTAAATGGTCATGTTCTCTTTGTTTTTCGTTTTCAATAGCCTTATAAATTTCTACATCAACATTTTTCAAATCTTCACTGTTAATCATCTTTTTCTCCTAATAAAAATTTTGCAAATAAAAAAAAGACAATTAATTGTTCTTATCTTTTTTGTCTTTGGTAAATAAATGCGCAACACCTTTTAAGTCGCTAACAGGCAAACTGAAAGTTAACCCCTTACCCTCTTGATTTAAATTAGAACTTGCACAGATCTCTGTCATTATTCTATTTCTTTCTTCTTTTTTAGTCAGAATAAGAACTAGCTCTTTTTCAGGTTGAATACTAATTCCAAGAAAGTTATCTCTTTCATGTTCGCTTGTTCCTCTACCATTAATAATTGTCGCTCCTGTCGCTCCTGCCTCTCTGGCAGATTCAACTACATAATCTGAAAATCCTCTGTTCACAACCGTAATTATTAAATCATACTCATATTTTTTTACCATTATTTTTCTCCTTTATTTACTTCCATAGATTCCAAAATCTTTTTCTCAATACTATTGATAGGTATTGTAAATGCCAAACCATTATGTCTTTCTTTAAAATGAAATTTTCTATTTAGACTATTAAGTATTTTTGTGCTTTTTATTACTGGAATAAGACTGATTACAACATCTCTTTCTATTATTCCAAAACCAAATAAATCTGCTATATCTGATTCTGCTGTTCCATTACCAATACAAATCACATGAGTAAAAATCTTGTACTTATTAAGTATTTCAATCGCTTCGTTTCCTTTATGGCGACCAACTATTGCAATAAGCATATCAACTGGTGAATCTATCTTTTTTTTCATTCCACAACTCCAACATTAAATTCCAAAATCTCAACACTAGCTGTTCTAATTTTCCTCTCTTTAATCGTTTTGTTATTCTTGATAATTTTATATATCAATCCCAAGGATTGAATAGTTATAATTGGAAATGTTGCCACGATTCCAAGTGTTCCAAAAGCGCTTAACATAAAACTACTTCCTACCCCTTCACACACTCCTGTAACAAAAGGTAAGATAAAAGCAGTTGACATTGCTCCAACAGCAATTCCACCAGAATCAAATCCAATTGCCGCAAATATTTTAGGAGTTAGTAATAATAAAACGAGCATAACTACTAAGCAAGGAATTATTATATAGTATATATTAATTTCATACATAGCTCGAAAAACACATAAAGCCATTGCAAGAGAAACCCCAATAGCAGTAGTTATCATCATTGTTTTCTTACTAATAATGCCATTAGTTAAATTTTCCACCTGTCTGTTTAGAATGTGAATTGATGGTTCAGCAAAAATAATAACCAATCCAAAAATAACACTTAGTGGAATTAAAAACCAATAGTAATTTGTTGCAATTTGATAACCCATAATTCCAGCAATTTTAAAGTATCCAACCGAAACCCCTGTTAAAAACAATGTTAAACCAATATAAGTATAGAAAAGCCCAATTATTATCTTAATTATTCTACTTTTTGGTAGAGGTTGTTTTGAATTAAATAAAAAGAAAATAAAAACTAGAGGAACTATTATTATTAAAATTTCATAAAGATTAAATAATATTTTAGCTCCAAAAACTGTAAAGAGCTCTACAAAAGGTTGATTAGTAGACTGAACAATTATTTCTCTTGTTACCGTGAAATTAGGATCCACAAATAGAAAAAGAATCATTGTAATTATTATTGGTCCAACACTTGATATTGCTATTAGCCCAAAACTATCATCTCTGGAAGACTTTGAAGCTCTAACCCCAGATATACCAGCACCGAGTGCTAATAAAAAAGGAACTGAAACTGGTCCGGTTGTAACTGCTCCAGAATCAAAAGAAATAGGTAATAAATTTGCTGGAACAAAAAACATTAAAACTATAATAATTGCATATGAAATAAATAATATTGTAGTTGTTTTAACTTGGAAAATTATTCTCATAACTGCAATCAACATAAAAATTCCTACACCTGATGCCACTGCACCTATGAAAACCCATTGATTAACACTTACAACTTGCTTAGCAAGTATTAAGAGATCAGGTTCGGCCAATGTTATTAAAAATCCAAAAAGTATACTGCAAATTACAAAATAAAATAATTTTCTTGATTTAGAGAGTTTTCCACCAATATTTTCTCCCATAGGCAATGTTGATTTATAGGACCCCCTTGTGAAAAATTCCATTCCAACTATCATTAAAATAGTAGAAATAATAAAAGCAGTCATATCATATGCTGAAATTGGAACAATTGTAACTCCAAGTAAAATTACAATCAATGCTATAGGTAAAATTGATATTAATGTCTCATTTATTTTAAATTTTGAACTTTTCTTCATTTTATCCTTTGTTTAAACATTTCATTATAATTTTTATCTTATGTATAAGTCAAATATTTAACAAAGAAAAAACAAGTTTATTCTTTATCGTGTCATTTTGACCGAGTATAAAGATTGGAGAAATCTCTTCCTTTAAAAAGAAATAAAAGTTGATGCTATCGAAAAATAAATAAATATAACAATACAATCTAAAACAGTAGTAATTAACGGACCTGCCATAACTGCTGGATCAAGTTTTAATTTTTTCGCAATAAGAGGCATTGTAAAACCAATTATGTTAGATATAATAACAACACTAAAAACTGTCAAGGCAAGTATACTCCCTAATACAATATTATTGTACTGTATCCAAACTCTAAAAAAGTTAAATAAAGCCAAAGATAACCCTATGATTAAAGATATTTTTGCTTCTTTAAAAAAAACTTTAAAGTAATCTTTCATTGATATTTCTTGCAAAGAAATTCCCCTTATCATTAACGCTGATGTTTGAGAGCCGCAATTTCCGGCTAACCCCATAAGTAATGGCAAAAATGCTACAAGCAATATCTCTTTGGATAAAATATCTTCGAAACATGTTAACAACATTCCTGTAAATATAGCCGAAATCATTAATAAAAGAAGCCAAGTAATTCTACTCTTTGTATGTTTTATCACACCGGTTTTTAAATAACTTTCTTCTGTTGGAGTAATCGCAGCCATTTTATGAAAATCTTCCGTTACATTTTCATCAATAATATCAATTGCATCATCAATCGTAATCAATCCAACTACTCTATTATCTGCATCAACAACCGGCATTTCATTTACATTATATTTTCTAAATAATGCTAAAACTTCTTCATGATTTGCTTCGGTTCCTACGGAAATTACATTCTTATTCATAACGTCGCCAACAATAGCGGTACTTTCAGCCATAATTAAATCTCTAATAGACACTTCTCCAAGTAGCTTCCTTTTATTATCGGTAACGTAACACGTATTAATCGTTTCTTTATCCGCCGCCAGTTTTTTAATTCTCGAAAAACAACTGCTTATATCCATATCATCTTTTAAGTCTAGATACTCGGAAGTCATTAAGCCGCCTGCAGTTTCTTCTTTATATCCAAGAAATATATTTATCTCTTTTCTTTTTTCAGGCTTCGCTGCTTTCAATATTCTATCTACAACATTTGCTGGCATACTTTCTATGATATCGATAGTATCATCCATATAAAGTTCTTCCATTATAGATTTTAATTCTTGCTCAGAAATTGATTCTATAATAAATTGCTTAACTTCTGGACTTAGATATGTAAAAACATCAGCCGCAATATCTTTATCTAAAAGGCGAAAGACCTTTATAATAATATCCGGTTGACTTATTTTTTCTAACTCTGCCGCTAAATCTACTTCGTTTAAAGTTAGTAAATATTTTTTCAATTGAGTAAATTTTTTATCGTTTACTAATTCTAATAATTTTTCATTTTCCATTTTTCCTCCCTGCAAAATCTAACATTTGCAAGGAAGAATTCCTTGTTTATATGTTAGTTATTAAATTTTTTAAACTCGGTTGCTCTTCCATATAAACTCCTCGTTACATTCATTATAACAATATATGCTCTCATGTCAATAATATTTAATTAATTTTTTGTATATTATATTCTTAAATTTTTTATAAATTTATATCGTCTTTTATTTCTTGTATAGAATACAATTTTGCTGGTTTTTTACCTTTTTCATTACTATATAATCCTGTATCAACAACAAGCCCAATTGATAATATCTTTTTTCTAAAATTTCTTCTATCAAATTGTTTATCTAATATCGTTTCGTAAGTTTTTTGTAATTCTGGAATAGTAACGTAATTAGGAAATAATTTTTTAATTAAATTGCTCTTAAATATTTGTTTACGCAAATATTCAATAGCTTTTTCCAAAATTTCTTTATGGTCATATGCTAGCTTAGGAACTTCATCTATATTCCACCACTCAACATCTGCTGTCTTTTCGGATTCCTTAACAAAATTAATTAGGGAACTATCGACTAATCCAAGATAGCCAACACCAAGCATTCTAAAGCCTGTTTCTTTCGCTCTATTTGGTTTAGAAAATAACCCAAAATACTCTGGTATTACTCCTACTATTTGAGTCTTTTCTTTCATTTCTCTTAAAATGGCATTATCTAGTGTTTCATTATTATAAACCGCTCCACCTAATAAACACCAATGGTCTTGAAAAGGCTGTTTTTTTCTTTTGATTAAAAGAACCTTAAACTTATTATTTTCAACAGTTAATAATGTAACAATTACATGTATTCCTTGATTTTGATAAAGTTCGTTAGTTGTTTGCATATCTCTCCATTTCCTTTACTAGATTTGAATTTTTATATTTTGAAATTCTAGTTACATCTTCAATATGTATCTTTTCGCCATATGAATCTTTTATTAATTTTTCTGCAAAAGCATCTATTTGTTTCTCTAAAAGCTTATTTGGGTCATACTCAATTTCTAATTTACATAGATCTCCGTACCTATAGAAGTCTACAAATACTGTTTTATCAGAATCTTTAAAAATCCTATATCTATCTTTTTCTAGTGAGTTCTTTGAATATTCAATCAATTTTTCAGCATAAGCTTTTGAAGTTTCTTTTTCAATTTCATCTCTTGAAATGTCTCCTTCTCCTTTAAAACAAATCTCAAAAGTTCTGCCATTGGTTAATCTAATTCTAGCCTCAGCTACTGATTTTATATCTAAATTGGTAAAAGATTTTTTAAGTAACTTTAAACATTCTTTTTGGTCCTTATCTAAGTAATATTGTTTTTGTATCTCCAATCTAGCGCCTTTACTTACTTCCCCTTCTTTTAAGCCATAAATTAAGTATTTCTTTTCTGTCTCTGTTTTTATAAAATTATTATAGTCTTTAAACATATCATAGTAAGAACTAAAAGTATAATTATTTAAAAGCAATTTCACCTTTAATTTATTTAATTGTTCAATATTTGAAAGTGCTTTTTTGTCTATTTCAATGAAGTAACCAAGTCCTTTTACATTATCAACCTTTATTAAGGTTCCGTCTAAATCATAGACTGATCTTTCTTTATTAACAATCTCAGTTGTTTCATATCCGCTATTTTCTAATCTTTGAATAAATAACTCTGGTTCTTTATTTTCTGCGGATAAGATTTTTTCTAAATCATATTCTTCTATGGTCTTCATAGATTTATAAGATTCTAACTTAATAGTTAATTTGTTTATCTCGCGATTTTGTTCACGAAGCCTAACAATTATATTGTTCTGTTTATCTTTTGTTGTATCTTCCAAAAAGTAATCTCTATGATTTTCTTTTTTTAAGAGTTTTGCCCCATAAAATTCTAGGAGTGCATAAATTTCTTTCATAGTTTTATATTTAAACTGAACTTGCTGTTCTCTATTCTCGATTTCTGCTTTTGTCAAACTTGTGTTGTACATAATATCTGCTTTAGAAAATGTAGGAAGTATATAGTTATAAAAAGCCGGCATAACCTTTGTTATAAAAAATAATATTGTTTGTTCGGGAGTAAACGAACATCTATCTGATTTTATATCTCTATTAAATCTTCTAATCAAAATTGTTTTTAGATCACAATTTAATGCCATTTTGAAAATATTTTTTTGGTCTAATCCCTCTAAAAGCTCATCTCTTAAAGTGTATAAGCCTTCTATTATTATATTATCGTAATCGTTTCCCTTTATTGTATTTTCTTTTTTGAATTCTATCTCTCCAGTTCTAAAAGTATATGCAGGAACTATTACTTCTTTATTCCCATCGTTTACTAGTGTGTTTATATCTCTTTTCAAGCTCTCAAAATCAATAGCAAATGGCTCATCAAAATCTATATTATCTTTTTCATATTTTAACTTCTCTATTAATTTTGGAACGATATCTGGTGGAAGAAAATAACCTAATTCTTCATTTAATTTAGATACGTTTTCATCGCAAAATTTT
This sequence comes from Clostridia bacterium, assembly GCA_028701635.1. The sequence goes on from JAQVQJ010000010.1 coordinate 18,247, forward strand.
TGAGGGAAAGGCGATTCTATTGTAATATCTCTAACAATCTTTGTAATTTCCTTTTCTTTTTCTTTAATACTCTCTAATTCCGGATATTTTAATAATGCTTTTTCAACTATTGTTGGTGCAATTCCTTTATAGTACATATCTGCCGAAAATGATGCAACTCTCTTACCCTTACTTTCTAATTCTTCTTTTAAGGATTCAACTAAAAAACCCTTCCCGCTACTTGATGCTCCTGTGACTAAAATAATTTTCTTTTTTTTGTCTTCATGTACTTTGTTATAAACGTGTTCAAAACAAGTTCCTTGAATATTAAAACTTTTTTGAAAATTCATAATTTCTTCCCTCTCTACAATTGAGTATATGCGTAACTTTTACACAAGTCAAGCATTTTTTAACGATTAATAAAAAAATTTTGAAATTTATATTTTGAAAGTTTTGTTAATAAGTGATATTATTGTAAAGTACAATAAATTAAAAGGGATAAATATGATATCAATTAAAAATTTAACTAAATGCTACATAAAAGATAAACCAGCAGTAAATGATTTGTCGTTGGAAATATTACCAAAGGATATATTTGCTTTTATAGGTCATAATGGGGCTGGTAAAAGTACGCTAATTAAAGCTATTTGTGGAATTATAGACTTTGATGAGGGCAAAATTATTATCGATGGGAAAGATATTAAGAAAGAACCGCTTGAATGTAAAAAAGTTGTTGCTTACGTACCAGATAATCCAGATATTTATGGTTTTATGACTGGCGCCCAGTATCTTAACTTTATCAGCGATATCTATAACATTGCAAATGATGAACGTCAAGAACTAATAGATAAATACAGTAAACTTTTTGGGATAGACAAAAATCTTTCTCAAAAAATAAATGAGTATTCACATGGAATGAAGCAAAAATTAGTTCTAAGCTCCGCTTTTATTAGAGATCCAAAAATTTTAATTTTAGATGAACCCTTTGTTGGTCTTGACCCTATAGCGTCACATACTCTAAAAAAACTTATGAGAGAATTCTGTGATAATGGCGGATCTATTTTCTTTTCAACTCACGTTTTAGAAGTTGCAGAGAAACTATGTAATCGAGTTGGCATTATCAAAAAAGGCGTATTAGTAAAGTGCGGAAGTATGCAAGAAATAAAAGGCGACTCTTCTCTTGAAAATTTATTTTTGGAGATAGAAAATGAATAGTTTCTGGTTGCTAGTAAAAATAAACTTAGCCCAATTATTTTTTGGTAGTTTTGGTGTTGAAACTAAATCTAATAAAAGAAAAAAAATTATAATGCTTTCTATCTTTGCACTTGCTTTTCTATATATTGCAGGAATATTAGGATATGCCACCTATGAAATGGGAAAATCCTTAGCTGCTATTAATATGGAAAAAGTTTTAATTATTATGGCATTCCTTTTTAGTTCAATAATGGTTTTTATTCAAGTGTTTTTTAGCAGTTTTAACTTATTATTTAAGTCAAAAGATTATGAACAATTAGCTAGTCTTCCAATTAAACAAAGTAGCATTATTATAAGTAAAATGATTAGCTTCTTAATTTATTGTTATGCTTTCGCCTCAGTATTCTTTATACCAGTAGCAGTAATGTATTTTGTGTTTGCAGGTGTTACATTTATTTCCTTACTATTCACAATTATTGGGTTTCTTTTACTCCCTCTCTTCCCAATGTTTATTGGCATTCTAATATCTTTACTAGTTTATTCTATTACAATAAAATTAAGATATAGAAATCTCATCAATTTTATTTTACTATTAGCCCTATTTATTGGACTTTTTATAATTAGCCAAAGTACACAAGAACTAATTTATAATGTTATTTCAAATTCTCAGGCAACTTTTGATTTAATGGGAAATATTTATTTTCCATCTATATTTATAAGTAAAGCAGTTGCATATGGAGATTGGTTAAATCTGTTGTTTTTTGTGCTAGTTTCAGTAATCCCTATAATGCTAACAATAATCTTTATTGCTTGGAAATATAAATTTTTAAATTCATTTTTTGCTCAATCAATACATGTAAAAAATAAAAAATTTAAAGCACAAGAGCATGGTATAATTTTTACTCTTATATCCAAAGAATTAACTAGACTTTTTAGCTCTCCTATGGCTCTTTTAAATAGTAGCGCAGGTCCATTAGTTTTATTCATTTTTTCTATTTTATCTTTAACAGGAGGCTTAACAGGCTTTGGTTTTACTGGTTTTCTTTTTGTTCTTTTAATAATACCTATTGCTAAT
>JAQVQJ010000098.1 GCA_028701635.1 Clostridia bacterium
ATTTCAGTGGCAGAATTCATGAATTCTTCAATTATGTTTAATTTTCGATTGGTTTCTGTCAATTCCTTTACTTTATTTGTTATTTCATCGTCTATTTTGTACACCATTTGTGATAGTGTTGTGATTTTGGATGAATTTTCGTGTTTAAATTCTTCGCTTGGTTGTTTTACTTCGATAGGTTTATTGAGGTCATGCTCAAAAAATTTTCTTTTTTGAGCATTTAATCTATTTTCAATTTCTTGCCTATATTGATTTGTGCTTTTTTCTTCCAATTTTCTTATTTCAAGATTGTTTTTTTCAAGATTGGATTTGTTAGAAAATAAGGTTGTTAAATTGCTTTTTGTTTTAGTGGCAATTAAGTCAAGAAGAGAGGATGAATCCGCCTTTTCTTGAGTCGGTACATAAGAAAAAATCATTTCGTCTATTTCTTTTTGAAAAGTATCGTTTAAATCATTACAAATCTCTTCCATATATTTCTGCGGTAAGTATTTGACTAAACAATTCTTGGTTGGATTGTATGGGCTGCTCAGGTTATCTTTTTCAACACATGAATCATCATAAAACGAAAGATTTGATGAATAAAGCTCTCCATATTTTGTTTTTCTGCTCAAAAATCTATTTTCGCTTAAAAAAGAAAAGTATTGTGAGTTGGTTGTGTTTGCCGTATGACCAATTATATCTGAAAGCGCACTTTTCCCAGAACCTTTATTGCCGATAATTGATATTAGGAAAGGATTAAGCTTCAAATCAATATCAAACCAAACTTTAGATTTATTACTGGTGTCTTTTAACTGCGCTTTTATTTCTTTAATTGTAATGTTTTTTCGGATTTTTGCAGATTCACATTCTTTACAAAATTCGCCTATAAAAAGCCTGTTTGGAGCGTTGTTTAAGGCAATAGTCAATCCATTAAATGTAGTGTCTGCTTTTATCCATGTGTATCTATTTAAGTCCGGCTTAAACATTTTATTAAATTCGTGGGCATCAGATCCCCACAAACAAGGCAAATTCTTTTCTAGAATTTTAAAAGAATCGCTGCTTTGACCCCATTTTATAGTCTTTTCATTCGATGAAAATATTGCATCACTGGCTTTATATAAGTTTTTTCTAATTCCGCCCAATTGGTTGTTCCAGTTTAAACTTGATTGATCTTCTTCGGCGAGAATAATAATGAAATTATCTAAAAAGTCGGGTGTATTAAGAATGTCAAGTAAATCTTCTAGAATAACATAAGCATTATTGGTCCCGACAAAGAGCGAATTTTCATTACCGCCAACACCTGTTTTTTTTAAATCATCGCCATACGCAATTAAATTCTCTTTTGTTAAAGTGTACCTGGTTTGTCTACCATCGCACATTTCTCTTGCAAACGTTAGCAAATGTAAAAAATTTTGTTCAATTTTTTGAATGTTCAAAAGGTCAGAAAAAATAACATGGATTTGCATTTTCGAATCATTCGAACCATTAATAGTTTTCTCTTTAATGGCTAAATTCAAACGAAATTCAATATTTGGCAAAATCATGATGTTCTTTATTTTGTCCAAATAATGTATATCCCTTGATATCTCATCTGAGAAAATACTTGATAATCTTTTTCCGTCACCGAGGATTTTTTTAACTTCTTTGTATCCTTCAATCATAAAATAGTCCGTTATTCCAATAGCATAAATTTGCTCATCGATTGCTCTTCGAAATAACTCATGGACATAATTGTCCATCACACTATCTTTTTTGGTTTCGTTAAAGGCGTTTCCCAAATCTCCTTGATTCAAAATGGAAAATGGAGAATGCACGTGCAAATCCCATTTTCTCCACATTGAGCCTACTTCATAATTCATATTAATATTCCCCCTATTTAATGTTTTTATATTATTTTTGTATAAGTAATATTTTTTTTGCCTGATGGCGAGTTCATTTTGTAAATCGAAAATCCTTTTCTGATAGATATTTTGATTAGTTTTTTAATAATAGAATCCTTAACTTTAAATCCTAAATATACTATTTTGATTTTCAATAATGAACAATGTGCGCCAGCATCTCCAAGCAATCTCCATTCATCTTGATAAGACCAATCAGTGTCCTTTGTGCAAAATAATTCATTTAAACTCCCTATTCCATTGTTAAGCCTTCCTTGGCTTGCAATTCTAATGCAATTCGCTAAAGCAAACTTTGTTATTTTGTGGACTAAATCATTATCATCATTTTTTTTATAAATAACTGGTACTAAATTGAATCTAATATTGTTGTCATTGGGAATTTCATATTCAATACAACATCCTTCATATTTCTGTGAATATAAAGACCACATCACTTTATTATCTCTTTTCGTAGATAATGAGCACACGCCCACTTTTCCTTGAGGATATAAAGCTGTAATGCTTATATTTTCTACGGATTTATCTTTTGCTATTGAATTTGCTAAATTTGTTAAATTTTTAAAGGAAATTAGAATCAATGATTTCTCTTTCTCTGATAAAATATTTGTTTTACATATTTGCTCACTCATTTCATCTTCATCGAGTGTTTCCCCTTTAATACAGGGTAAGATCAATTTTTTTACTTCTTTTTTATCGAACGAGCAATTTCCAAGGTTAAAAACGGTTTGAATTACAAAATCCAAAATATCATTTGCTGTTTTCTTGCTGTTTATGCCTGAATTCGTTAAACAATCAAAAGGATCATCCAACCCTTCAACTGGAGCGAGATAAACATATCCATTGCTGAGCATATCATATGTGTTGGAGTTAAATGTTTTGTATTTGAAAAGCACTTTAGGCATTTGCTTTACGAATGCATTTCTTTTTTGAATTTCATAAATAAATGAAGTTGAACGGTAAATGTTTAAATCGCTGAGATATTGTTGTTTTTCCTTATTGTTCATTGCGTTTTGTAATTTCTTAACGAGAGGCAAAAGGAACGTCTAATTTCTTTACGTAAAATATAGTTTGTTGAAGTTCATAGAAAACAGAACAATAGTTGCCTTTTGCTTCAACAATAGCAACAGGCCTGTTCGAATTGATGTATAAAAAATAATCTACTTTTTTGGGGGCTTTTCTTACGGTTGCATTTCCCTTGATAGTAATTTTTCCATCAGTAAATTGAACTTTAGTTTCCATAGTGATTTTATTTTTCCAACCACGGTTCAACAAAGCACTTGAAATAAAATTAAATTTGGTGTTTCTTCCTTTTTTTGTAATTAATTCCACATTCAATTCCTCAATGTCTTAAGAGTTTTGCATGAACAATGCTTAAGATAATCTTATTTTAAATTATACAACATTTGATTGTGAATTATTAGCTATTACTTTATAAAACAAATAATTGTTTATTATGAAAAGCAATCATTTGTAGGTGAATAGAATTAAAAACCATAATATTGATAATCCGATTTTTAAGTACTATTATTCAATTAGTGAAACAAAAAAAGAAACCTATTATTTTTGAAAATACAAATAAACCATCTTTTCATATTGCCGGACTTCTTGGTGGTATCTTCGGTCTTAATGCAGATTCCGAAAGTAAAGTTTATTATTTTGGGAAAAATGGAGGTTGGAAGTTTATTCTAATTGTCCTCTTATTTCCTTTTATTCTCGTTGGAATTGCATTGTTTCTGTTAGCTAAAATTTTGGTTTATTTTATTGAAATCTTGCTTTGGGCTTTTAAACATTTAATAAAAAGAATTAAAACACGAAATGAATTTAGAAAAAACAAGAGAAAACTTATATTAAAAGAACATATTAAAAGAACATATGCTTTCACAACTCTAGTTTCAGATTTGTTTATTTCAAAAACTATTAATTTTGAAGACTTGGTAATAGAATTTTTCCTTTCTAAATCTAACTTACCATGGAAAAAAATAGTGGATGGTGTCCAAATAATCTACAGTGCTGGAAAAATTGTCATCAATGTTTCCAAAATCTATAGAAGAAAAAGAGAATATCAAATGGTTATAGAGTTTTTAAATGGAACGTTAGACTTTAAAAGTGATTGGAAAAAGCTTAAATCATTTTTGAAATTGCATATAGATGTTATTCAAGAAGTAATTGAAATATCGAAAAGAATTATTTAGCAAAGCTATAAGTATCTTCATCAACATAAATAGTAAGCTCTAGATGATTTCTTAAAATGGAAGAAGACACTTTCTCTGTAATTTTTCCATGGACGAGATTCTTGATGGCATCAGCTTTATTCTTTCCAGTAGCAATAAGCACGATTTTACGCACGTTCATAATGGATTAAAACCTCTGGTGACTGCTTCAGTAGAATGCCAACAAACGATTAGATTCTATCTTACCAACTCTTTGAGTTAAGTTCGCTTCGACTTGTCTATTGTAATTTTCTAAACTCGTTTTTAAAATTGGATTTTACCTCATTACTTTCATTTTGAGTATTATTCTCTACATTTTGTGAAAAACTATAAAGGATACAAAATGATTCTTTATATTTAAATTGATAACCCTAATTATTAGATTGTTTGACATGCAAATACGCGCTTAACTATAATGACTTTAATCAAATATTGTCCAGTATTCTTCTTAATAAAGGGGTTTTCTTGCCTAAGAGCATGACAAGTAATGATGATTAGGTATCAATTCATATTGAGCAATATTAACAAAGGAGAACGAATATGGCTGACATGCTAATTGACGAGCCGATTGATCTGTATGAACATCAATTAAAAGATGCCCACAAAAACAATGTCTCGAAGTTTTTTGAAGATTTAGTCAAGAAATCGGGTGTTAATGAAGACGAAAATGTTTCAACCGTTAAAGCGATAAGAAAAAAAGAAGCTGAGATTAAGGCTGTTGATAAAAAGCTGAAGGGACAGAAAACTCTTCGCGGTTTCTTGATTTTCTTAACTGTCGTTGGTTTTATTGCGGGAATCGTTTTTATCTTAGCGGCGATTGGCACTCTACCAATTCCTGTTATGCCATGGCTAAGTATTCTCATCGCTGTTTTATGTTTCCTTTTGTCAATTGGTTTAATTCTTGTCATTGCTCTTAGCATTAATAAGAAAATTAAGAACTTTCAAGCCATAATTGATCGATTGGAAAATGAGAAACAAGTCCTTATTGAT
>JAQVQJ010000099.1 GCA_028701635.1 Clostridia bacterium
ATAAATCAATAAGCCGCACTTCATTATCTTCGCTGATTGATAAATCCATAGACAGAGGAAATAATACTAACTGATTTCGAGATATTCCATTAATGTATTTCATACAGTAAATATACTAATTACCAAATAGTTAGCAAAATAAAATAAGCATATTTTATTAACAATTGATTATTAATAAAGTTGGGTTTTTAGACAGTCTGACGGTTGCGGCTATGTGGAGTGCGGAAAAGGAATAGAAATCACCTTTTCAGAGTTCCCACGGAGCCAAGCCGTTGTAAATATTTTTTGTTAAATTATAATTTTCTTGCGTAAAGATATGTTAAATTCTGGACAATTCGCAAAGCGGATTGGCGGATAGACTTAAAAGCAATAAGCTTTCAAGTTCTTACAAAATTCCGCATTACACATAGTTGCTGTTACCAACTGGTGGTTGTAAGAGTAATGTTTTTTGTATGGTTTTTAGTCTTTTGAACAGAAAAAGGTATTCCCTTTTTAAATTCGAGAAAAACTTTTTCATTTCCGTTATGTTAGCTACCGTTTCAGAAAATGTTACGAGCTATAAAAGTTGCAATCTTCTTCTTAGAATTTCACTCTTTCAACGTTCGAAATGCTTTTAAAATTGAGTTTTAGCGTAGGCTTTTCTGAAAAATCATTTCATTTAATTCATTCAAACATTCCGAAAGTCGGGGAGAAGCAACTTTTTAAACAAATTTCTTTGATAAAGTTAGAGTTTTCCACTTTTTCAAATCGTTAGTTAAAATTTTTCAGGTAAAAAGTTGCGATTTACTTTCAGGATAGCGATTTTCATTGTGTTTTTCATGTTTCTATTGTTGTTTACGCTATGCACTTTCGGATTTGTGGGATAGTTTTCAGGTTCGCTACAGTAATCATTCAACCCAATTTGACGGAAAAGCTTTTCATAGAATTTTTAGCTTTTCTGGAAAGTCGAACCTACAAAACTAATTCCGCATTTTTCAATTAAATGATATTTTTCAAAATTTCAGACTGCTAATAGTGTGTCTGCCAAAACTCAATTTTTCAAACAAATGTAGCGAGTAAATTGAATTCAAATGTTTCCAATAATTATAATTCCTATTTTTTCAATTAATGTTTTCCGGTAGCGGTTTTCAAGATAATTTCTGTTCAAAAAAAAATCAGAAAAAATATTACTCTATTTCGGTCTTCCACTTGTTGCTAACGGTTGCGGCTATGTGGAGTGTGGAATAGGAATAGAAATTACCTTATCAGAGTTCCCACGAAGCCAAATTTTTAGATTTTGTTTTTAGATTTTGTAGTAAAAGCCAAATGTCAAAATTTGGCGGTGTTCGGAAGCGTTCTGCCCGAACGTTTACAGACGAATTTCCACATTACATATAGGTGTTGTTATGCCCTGGCATTTGGGATTAATATATTTTCAATATCTGTAATCATGTCGTTGAACTCATCCAAATCTATTGTGTTTTCATTGCGTTCGGTACCATTATGCAGCATTCCTCCAGAAACTCTACTATGGATTCTATGTAAAGAATCTACAATTTCAGCATTGTTATTGATTTTTTTTAATTCTGCCCAAGCTATTCTGCTATTTTTATTACTAAATCTTGTTGGGACTTGATGATTGAAAATAACTTCATCGATTATACATTCAACTGATATTCGTATTAGATTTGCAACTTTATTTTCTTCTAAAAAAGGAGTTTGATGAAGTAATGTTTTAGCCTCTTTTATATGATTTTTCGCATAATTACCTTTATAATTTCGTAGAATTCCCTTTGAGTTTTTCCCTTGCGAAATTACTTCGTAAACTTTTATATGTTTCCCTTGATTATTATTACAATCTGTATCTGTTGTTTTACAAATATGATTGGTTTTTGATGTTTCAAAAGAATCAAGAAATAATCTATTGTGATTAAATATTATGATTTGATTATCAAGACTTAACAATCTTTCTGCGAAATTTCCTGCAATTCTGTGGTCAAGACTATTGACTGGGTCATCAAGAATAATTGGGTTTGCAACTTTTTGCATTTTTATTTCTGCAATAAAAAGGGCTAAAGCCACAGCTTTTTGTTCTCCTTCACTTAAAATTGTAGTTATTGCATTATTGCGTGTTAATACCAATTTCGTACTTGAGATGCCTTTTCTTATGCCAGCATTTACAATTTTAACGTCCAAATTCTGATATCCTATTTTTATTAGTTCTTTATTGAATTTTTGCTTTAAAGATTCTGTTAATAAATGATCATGTGCTGCTTTAGAAAGTGTGCTGAGTTGTCTTGTGTTTATTTTGTTTGCTTTTTTCTTTAATGCAGATTCTTCGATTGTTAAGATAATCCATTTTTTAATACTGTTTTTTTGAATGTAAATAGATTTATTTTCTTGTAGCACTTTTATTTTCTGTTCAAGCACCTTTATCTTTTCTTTTTTTTCAGAGTCTTCTTTTGAAAAAACATCAATTTGTGCTTGCAACTTTTTAATTATGTCATTTAAACAATTATTTATGGGAATAACATTTTGAGCTGAAGTTGAAATATTTAAATCCTCTTTTTTGATTATTTCTGTTAAATGTGATCTTAAAACGTTAAAACTGTTTATTATTTCAATTGATATATCATACAGATTCTTTTCTTCAATAAACTTTTCTTTAAAAATTTGAGATATATTTTCCTCTAATTGATAATCAAAAGAAAGTAATTCAAGTTCTTTTAGTTTCGATTGCAATAAATTTAATGATTGGTGCAGTTCTCGTTCAGAGTTGTCTTTCAAAAACAAACAATACGATTGTAATATTTGAACAGACTTGTCACTCTTTAATTCTTGGCGACAATATGGGCAAATACCATCTTTCTCTTTTAAAATACTTGAATAATGCCTTCCAGCAATAATAAATTCTTTCCATTCATTAGAATTGACCGAAGGGATATCTGTCAATACCATAAATTGTTCTCGTGCCTTATTACTTGCAATTTGTTTTTCTTTTTTAGATACAACAAGTTGTTTTACTACAGTAATATTATCAGATAAAATTTTACTTTTATTTTCCAACCAATTCTTTAAATTTTCTAAACAATTCTTATTGTGTAAGATAAGTTTAATTTTATCTTGAATATTGACTTGTTTTAAAGTTATTAATTCCTTTATTAATTCATCTAATCTTTTTGAATTTGTATCAGAGAATTCAAATAGTTTTTCAATTTCTTTTTTTCTGCTTTCTGGTAGATTATGATTATTGAATGTACTTTGATTTTGTTCAGAAAAATAAGTTATATCGATATTAGGTTTTTGAGATCTTATTTTATTGGCATTTGTAGTTAGTTGATTTTTAAATATATCTAAAGAATCAATTAAATATGTAAACAAATTTAAACTTAATGGCTGAATTAGAGTAGAGTCTGTTTCTCTAGTTTCTAATAACCCATTTAAATATGAAGTGTCAAAGACTTTACATTTATTAAGTGATGGTAATGAGCGAGGTGATCCATTCCATGGAATTGTCTTTTCGCTTAAAGAATCTTTATAAGTAATTTCTATATCAATTTTAGAAGGATTTTCAGAATAAATATTTGGAAGTATTTCTTTTTTCTTATTCCCTCCAACAATTTCATTTATTATTTTAAAATATCCGCTTTTCCCTGTTCCATTTAGTCCGTGTAATATCGTAACATTATTATTGAATTTTATAGTTTGATTACAACTAAGCGCATTTACTCCTTTTTTGTGTACCAATTTTGTTAGAATAATCTCTATTTCATCATTACTGTCAATAGCATTAGGAATCGAATATTCTATTTCTGTTGAATCTTGAAGGCAATTAAAAATTGTTTTCTTTCTTTCTTTAGAAATGGAACCATTAGTTTCTATAGTTTCATATACAAGAGCTTTTAGCCAATTTTCTTGCGATTGTGCAAATTCAATTAGATATTCTTTTGCATTATTTTTCATAATCGGAAGTTTTTATTTTGCTTGGGCATAACGGTTAGTATATGGTTTTGTGGCGGTTTTTGAAACACAAACCTTTCAACTTACACCGATGTTTATTTATTGTTAAATCTCTCATAATTAACACTTCACCCGCCATAAACTATATACATTGTTAGCGGTTCGGGCTTTATTATTATTTAATTTTCCAGTAAATTTCATTAAAAAAACTATCTGCTTCTAGCATATCATTTAGTCCAAGTTTTGAGGAGATTTCTTCTATTAGTTCGCAATATTCTGCATAGTCTATTCCTTTAAACGATGAAGAATGTGCTTTTAAATTAACCCCACCTTCTTCTCTTAATACTGTTATTGGGTTTCTGTTCATATTAGCAAAATCATTATGGTTATATGTCATCATAATTTCAGTGATGTAATTAACTGCAGCACCTTCAATTAAATTCACTTTTATTTTTGCATTATCAAAAACAAATTCAGCGGATTTATTTTTATTCTCACGAATGTATCTTACTAAATCACGAAATTCCTTGTAATATGGATAAACAGAACGTCTTAAACGAAATAAACTCCCAGAGTGCCATAGATTGAGATCGTCTTTGCTACCAACTAATTGGTCTAAAAGTGGTTCAAATTGCTTTTGCGTCAAGTGTGAATTGTCAGCAATTGAATTGAGTATTTTCTTTGCTTTTTTATAATTACTCAACTTCTCATTGTAATCATGTTGCCTTTCAGAATTATTAAACTTTGTAAAATGCTTCAACAAATTTGCATAGTCAAAAGTCAATTGAGTTTTAGTTTTTGTCGGAATAGGTTTGGCTTTTTTATTATGCTGTTTTTGTTGCTCAAAATATGTTTCATATTGCTTAATTACAAGCAAAGTTGCTTCATCCGAATTTTCTGGTTCTATTATGCTCCTGAAATAATTTATAGCATCAATCCATACTTTATCGGTTGTATGACAATTCACCAATAATGAAGTTTCCTTATTAATCAGAAGACCACCTTTTGTAATGTTCGCTGAACCAGAAATAATCGAAGAATTATTTTTAGTTTTAAATAAGTATAACTTCGGGTGGAATACGCTATTTCGCATATTTGCTTTTGCAAGATAAAGTT
>JAQVQJ010000011.1 GCA_028701635.1 Clostridia bacterium
GATGCAACGGCGATGTATATTGCAAAACTTCTCAATCCATTTGGTATAAAAGTTACAAGAATTGCACAAGGAATTTCAATGGGAAGCGAACTTGAATATGCAGATGAAGTAACATTAGCAAAGGCGCTTGAAGCAAGAAGAGTTATAGATTAAAGGATGAAAATGAATATATTAAAAGATTTAGAGAAAGAGTTTAGTAAAATTTTTAAAGAGTTGGGTTATCCAAAAGAGGATATTAATATTACATTTTCTGACAGACCAGAACTTTGCGATTTTCAATGTAATTCTGCTTTTATTTTAGCAAAAAAAGAGAAAAAAGCACCAATTATGATTGCAAATGCGATTGTAGAAAAAATTAATAATGATAATTATACTATTTCTATTGCCAACCCGGGATTTATTAATATTACATTGAAAGAGGCGTGTCTCTCAAAAATTATCAAAGAATTATATAATGATGAAAGGGTTGGAATTGAAAAAGTAAAATCCAAAAAGATTATTTTAGATTATGGCGGTCCAAATGTTGCAAAACCTTTACATGTTGGACACTTAAGAAGTGCTGTTATTGGAGAGACTATAAAAAGACTTGCAGTATTTATGGGCGATGAAGTCATAGGTGATATACATCTCGGCGACTGGGGACTTCAAATGGGGCTCACAATTGCTATTATTTTAGAGAATTACAATTGTGAATATTATCTTAATGGAAAAGGCGAAAAACCTAAAATTACAATGGAAGATTTAAATAAATTGTATCCAGAAGCTTCAGCTCGTGCAAAAACTGATATAGAGTTTAATAAAAAAGCTCATGAGATAACTGTTAAATTACAAGCAAAAGAAAAATTTTATTACAAAATTTGGGAAGATATTCGTTCCATTTCAGTTAAAGCTATTAAAGAGAATTATGAAATGCTGGACGTAACTGGATTTGATCTTTGGAATGGAGAGAGTAACGCGGAGCCATATATTGAAAAAACTTTTGATATCTTAAATAAGAAAAATTTAATCGAAAAGAGCCAAGGGGCAGAAATTGTTAGAGTTGAAAAAGAAACGGATACAGCACCAATGCCACCAGTAATAGTTCGTTCTAGTGCAGATTCGGTTCTTTATGCAACAACAGATATTGCTACAATTCTTTCGAGAATGGAAATATATAATCCTGATGAAATTTGGTATTTAACAGATGCTAGGCAAAGTCTACATTTCGAGCAAGTATTTAGAGTTTGTAGATTAGCCGGGATTGTTAATGATAAAATAAATTTATTACATTTACCATTTGGGACTATAAATGGTACAGATGGTAAGCCTTTTAAAACTCGCGAAGGCGGGACTATGAGGTTGTTAGATTTTATAGATTTAATTATAGAAGCTTCCGAACAGAAAATAAAAGAAAGTCAAAAAGCAATAAATATAAGCGAAAAAGCAAGTAAAGAGCTTGCTCTTGAAATAGGGGTTAGCGCTATTAAATTTGGAGATATGTTAAATTATCGTGCGAAAGATTATATACTTGACCTTCCAAAGTTCTGTTCATTTGAAGGCAAGACAGGACCTTATATGCTTTATTCCATAGTTAGAATAAATTCTATTTTAGAAAAAGCGGGAGAATTTAAGCCGAATTTCGAAATAAATTTTCCAATAGAAAAAGAAATAATAATTAATCTTTTAAAATTTGCTAATGATGTTAAAGTTTCTTATACGGAAAAAGCTCCAAATATTTTAGTTCAAAGTGCTTTTAATTTGGCTTCATCGTTTAGTACTTTATATAATCAAATAAACATATTGGCTGAAAAAGATATAAATAAAAAATCATCACTTTTAACTTTATTAACTACTGTAAAGTGCGCTCTTTCAATATTTTCCCATATATTAGGAGTAAAAATACCTAAAAAAATGTAGAAAAATAAAAAATACCTGAAAAATAGTAAAAAAATAAATAAAAATTCAAAAAAAGTATTTACAAATCAAAAAATATATGGTATTCTACTTGTAAGATAAGACAAATAGCGGAGGGAATATGATATTAAAAATGGGACCATTTATAAGAGAGCAAAGAAAATATGCTAACAGATTTTTACACGAATTAAAAAAGAGAGATGTCAACGATTTCTTTAAATCCGTTGAAAATAATGGAACTATTCGTTTTGCAGGAAATGATGGACCAGTAGAAACATCAATGAAAGAATTTTATACAAAATCAAGAAAAAAGATTCAAAAGATGGCAGATAAAGTAACTTATTCTATAGGGGAAAGATTGAATAAAGCTGAATTAGCAAAACTAACTGCTTTAGTAGGAACTGGGACAAAAGAAAGAAGTGCATCAATTCAAAAATAATATAAAAATATTAAGTCTATAAAAAGCCGAAAGGCTTTTTTTTTGAAAACAATAAAATTCCTGATATGCTTTGTTTCTGTCGCCTTCTCTCACCAGTCACATACATTTGAGTATGTTCCTGTCGCGAGAAGGTGCCGAGCCTCGCCTATCAGATTTTTATTGTTTTAAATTTATGAAAGATTTAATTCTAACCTCGCCTAATCTTATTTTTTGTTAATTAACTTGTTTTAAATTGGTTTTTTTGTTAAACTTGGAAATAATGTTAATTGGAGAAAAAATGAAAATAGTAGTTGATGCAATGGGCGGAGATAATGCACCTTATGAGGTTGTTAAGGGTGTTGTTGACGGACTTAAAAAATATGACAACTTAAATGTTATTTTGTGTGGAGATAAAGAAAAAGTTGAAAAGTTTTTAAGTGAATTTGAATATGATAAAGACAGAATTGAAGTTGTACATGCTCCAGAAATAATTGGAAATAATGAAAGTCCTACTAAAGCTATTAGAGAAAAAACAAACTCATCGCTTGTTGTTGCTTTTGATGTTTTAAAAAAAGATGAAGATGTTATAGGAATGGTTTCTGCTGGAAGTACTGGCGCGATTTTGACTGGTGGGTTTATGAAGATTGGAAGATTGGAAGGAATTTCTCGCCCAGCGCTTTCTCCCTTTTTGCCAACTAGAAAAGGTGGAAACGTTTTGATTATTGATTGCGGCGCTAATGTTGATTGTAAACCATTAAATCTTTGTCATTTTGCTATTATGGGCAGTGAATATTTTAAAGAAAGATTTGGTGTTGAAAAGCCAAGAGTTGCACTTCTAAATATTGGAACCGAACAACACAAAGGTAACGAACTTTGTCATGTTACTTATCCACTTTTAGAAAAATTAGATATTAATTTTGTTGGGAATATGGAAGCAAGAGATTTAATGAGCGGAGATTATGATGTTGTTGTTGCTGATGGCTTTGCAGGAAATATTTTATTAAAGTCCACCGAAGGTGCAGTAAAAATTTTTATGAAAGAAATGAAAAGTCAAATTAGATCTAGTTTCTGGACAAAAATCGGCGGATTTTTTATGTTGAAAGTTTTTAAAAACTTAAAGAAAAAATACGATTTTGATCTATATGGAGGAGCACCTTTTATTGGATGTAAAAAATTAATTATTAAAGCGCATGGTTCTAGTAAGGCAAAATCTATTGAAACTTCGATTGACGAAATCATAACACTCCATAATAAAAAATTAAATAAAAACATAACAAAAGCATTGGAAAAAGTGAAAATTGAAGAAAGTGAATAAGTTTAGAGTTAGAAAGAGTAATGAAAAATATGTTTGAAATATTTGTTTTTTATGCTAAACTAAAAGAGTCAGTTATATTATAAATAAAGGTGATTGAGCGTGAATTTTAAAGGGCTAGATTTAGCGGGATTTAAATCTTTTGCAGATAAAATAGAAATAAAATTTGATGATGGGGTAACAGCAATTGTTGGCCCTAATGGTTGTGGCAAAAGTAATATTGCAGATGCAGTTCGTTGGGTTTTGGGAGAACAGAGTTCTAAGACTTTGAGAGGCTCTTCCATGCAAGATATTATCTTTAATGGGACGGAAAAGAGAAAGAGTTTATCGTATTGTGAAGTTACAATGACATTTGATAATCTTGATAGATTTTTTAAGTATGAGTTTGATAAAATTGCAATTACTCGTAAATTATATAGAAGCGGAGAAAGCGAATATCTCTTAAATAGAGTGCCATGCAGATTGAAAGACATTACAAATTTACTTTATGATTCTGGATTGGGTAGAGATGGTTATTCTATTATTGGACAGGATCAAGTTGGAAGAATTTTATCTTCTAAACCAGAGGATAGAAGGTCAATATTTGAAGATGCTGCGGGAATTTCAAAATATAAATCTAGAAAAATTGAAGCAGAAAGAAAGCTTGAAAGAACAAGAGATAACATATTAAAATTACAACTTGTTATTGATGAAATTGATAGGCAGCTTGGACCTATGAGAAAGCAATCAGAAGATGCAAAAAGTTTCCTTGAATTAAAAGAAGCCTTAAAGAATTTAGAAATAAATGCTTATATATATCAATATGAAAATGCTCATGATATGAAATCAAAGATCAGTGGAAAATTAGCGGCAGTTAACGAAGAATTAGAACTTCGTCAAACTGAATTAACCGAAGTTAGCGAAGAGTACTCAAATAATATGTCGAGCATAGATGCGATTGATAAGACTGTTGAAAGATTGCACGAGAGCATTCTTAACTTAACTGTTAGTTTGGAAAAACAAGTTGGTGAAGCAAATGTTGTTAAAGAAAGAGTAAAATTTTTAAAAGATCAAAATAATAGGCTAAATCTTGATTTAACAAACTATGATAAATTAATCGAAATGTTAAGTGCAAGACTAAAAGATAGAGATGAAAGTCTTCAAGTGTCTAATAAAAATTTAGGAGAATTAAGAAAAGAAGAGGAAGAAATTACCCAAAAATATTTAATGATTGTTGATGAATTAAATCTTAGTGAAGATGAGACAGAGAGTTCGCATAAATCTATGTTTGATGCAATGGATAGATTAACAAGCATTAAGTCAAATTCTTCTCGTTTAGAAGCGGAAAAAGAAGCAAACAAAACTTCACTAGAAGAAATAAAGTTAAGAAAAGAAATATTAAATCAAAGAATAGATGAAAACAATAAAATAAAGGGCGGAATTCTTCAAAGTTTAAAAGAATTAGAAGAACAAAACAAAGAACAACAAGACACTGCTTTAAAGAGCAAATTGTTTTTACAAGATAAACAAGACAAGATTGCCGAACTTGATAGCGAAAGACAAAATGCGGCAACTAGAATTCAAGTTTATGAGAATAGAAAACGTATGTTGGAAGATATGCAAGCTGAACACGAAGGTTATGCTGGCAGTGTTAAAAAACTTTTAAAAGAGAGCGAAAGAAGTATAGAATTTGCAAAAAAGATGGTTGGTGTTTTAGCATCTTTAATAACCGTTCCTGAGAAATTTGAAACAGCTATAGAAACAGCTTTGGGAAATGCTCTTCAAAACATCGTTACAAGAAATGAACATGATGCCAAAGAGTTAATCGAATATTTAAAACGAGAACAATATGGTAGGGCGACTTTCCTTCCAATTACTTCTATGAGACCTAGGAATTTAAATCCGGAATATAGAAATATTTTAAATCATTCGGGTTGTTTTGGTATTGCAAAAGATCTTATTTCCTATGGCTCTGACATAGAAAATGTTGTTTCCAATTTATTAGGGGCAACCATTGTTGTTGACAACTTAGAAACAGCAATAACATTTGCTCAAAGTTCACATTTTGAATATAAGATTGTTACCCTTGATGGAGATGTTATAAACCCCAAAGGGTCCATGTCGGGCGGAAGTAGAAAATCTGAGGCAGTAAATTTAATCAGCAGAGATAGAGAAATTAAAACATTAGCTACTGAAATTGATAAGTTTAAGGATATATTGAATAATGGCGAAGCAAAGGTAAAAGGGGAGAAAGAAGAATATATAAAACTTTCTAAACAATATGAATTTTTGGCTAGTAAACAAAACGAATTAGAAGTTGAAATTGCAAAAGAAAATGAAAAGTTTTCTAATTTACAAACCTTAATTTTATCTTTTGAAAACGAGATTATTACTCTTGAAAATTCGGAGAAAATAATTAACAATAAAATTAATTTAATAACAAATGAATTAAAGAGTATAGATGAACTTGAAATGTCAGTTGGTGCGAATAAAGAGGGCGCAAATGAAGCAATAGAAAAAAGACAAAACAAATTTGCTGGGTTAAAAACAGAGAGAGAAAAACTAAACTCCGAATTAACCGAAAAACGAGTTAAAATCGCATCTATTACAAGTGAAATCATTGCAACTACTCAAGAGTTAGAGAGATTGGATAACCAACTTTGTGAAGCACAAGAGAAAAAGTGCGAATGTGCACAAGAGTTGGAGAAAAACAGCGCAACAATCGATGAGGCGGATAGAATTATTGCTGTACAAATTGAAAATGTTGCAAGTGCAGAAACTAAAAGAAAGCTTGAAGGGCTTAAGGAAGAGCAATCTAAATTAGATGAAAATAAAATTTCATTACAACAAAGTTTAAAACAACTAGATGAAAGAAGAACTCAATTAATTGAAGAAGTTAATAAAATAAATGAAAGAAAATTAAACGAAGAATTTAAAATCAATAAGGTTGATACTGATATTGAAACAATGCAAACAAAGATATTTGAGGAATACAACCTTGATTATAACTCTTGTCTTGAATTTAGAGATATGGAGTTTGAATATAATAAGGGCAGTACTGAAATCAATAGAATTAAACGAGAAATTGCAAAACTTGGGTATATTAATGTTGCTGCTATTGAGGACTCAAAATTATTAGGCGAAAGATACGATAATTTAGCAAATCAAGTTGATGATTTAAATAAAGCACAAAACGAATTGATTGAGATTATTAATGAACTTTCAACAGAAATGACTAATAAATTTAACTCGGAATTTGAAAAAATTAATGAGAATTTCAAAACCACATTTAAAGAATTGTTTGGTGGTGGAAATGCAAAATTAGAACTTGTTGGAAGTGAAAATGTTCTAGAAGCGGGAGTTGAAATTTATGCTGAACCACCGGGTAAAAAGTTACAGTCTAATACATTATTGAGCGGAGGAGAAAAAGCACTAACTGCTATCGCAATTCTATTTGCAATATTGAAGTTAAAGCCTATGCCTTTCTGCTTGCTAGATGAAATTGAGGCAGCGCTTGATGAGGCAAATGTTTACAGATTTGCTCAATATTTGCGTAGATTTTCAAAAGAAACACAATTTATTGTTATTACACATAAAAAACCGACAATGGAACTTGCAGATTCACTTTATGGCGTTACCATGGAAGAAAAAGGTGTTTCAAGAGTTGTTTCTGTTAGATTAAGTGATATTAAAGATTTTGATAAAAATGAAAATACGACAGTATAACTTATATAAGCAAGAGGAGAAAGATGGTTAGACTTTACAAAAAGTTATTTGGAGATTGGACTATCTTTGAAACTTGTTTATTTTTCGGGAGTTTATTTTTAGTAACAATTCTTGGAATTATATTTAGTGGAGATTGGTTAATAATTACCTGTTCTTTAATAGCGATTACAACATCGTTACTGCTAGCGAAAGGAAAGATAATAGGTCAGTTTTTTGGACTTTCTCTTGTTATCCTTTATTCAATTATATCTTTTAGACAGGGCTATTTTGGAGAAATTATAACATATTTAGCTTTAATGTTACCACTTTACATTTATGGTATTATTCAGTGGTTAAGGCATCGCGATAATAAAACAAAAATAGTAAAAGTAAATGAAATAAAATTGAAAGAATGGTTGGGATTAATTTTAGTTACAATTGTTTTATCTATCTGTACATTTTTTATTTTAAAAGCTTTTAATACTAATGAATTATTAATGAGTACCGCATCAGTTGTTTCAAGTATTTTAGCAGTTTATTTAATGGCTAGAAGGAATAAGTATGCCTTTATATTTTACTTAATTGATGATTTAACTTTAATTATATTATGGGGGATTCCTGTGTTTGCAGGAGGTATTTCGCTTATCCCTATATTAATGACTCCAGTTATAAATCTAATAAATGATAGTTATGGGGTATATAATTGGCACAAGATAAAAAAACAACAAAAATAATTTTTTTTGTTGTTAATTTTTTAGAGAATTCATTCGGTTGGGAATAAAAAAAAGGATGATTTTCATCCTTTCTGATTTTGTTATTAGTTTGCTTTTTCTGGATCCTTTTTGGGCATTGGCGTAATCCACCTTGGCTCGTAACAAGTTCCAAAAAAATTTTCCATATAAGATTCTTTGTATTCATCTTGTTCAAAAATTCCTGCCATGCTACGAAGGTATTCTTTTTTATAATTTTGTTCGTCCCACCGATTAACATCTTGACTATAGCTGTCTTTACATATCCTAAAATCATAATCTTCAAGTATAATTTCATAGAAGCAAAGCTTTACTTTGATTTTTTTAAGTTCATCTCTACTAATTTTTGCAGTTTCAAAATCAACACAAAATTTCTCACTATCTTTAAAGACAATTTTTAAAAGTCTTAGAATATTTAAATCGTCCAATCTTTCTATAAACATATCCTTCTCCTATTAAATTATATTATATTTTGTGGATATGTCAATACTTAATTTTCATCATCAGGTTTATCAATTTGCACAGAATCGGCGATGTCAATCGGAGAAGTTGTAGGAATGAAAGATAAATTACTAACCTTTCCAAGTTTACTTTGAATTTTTCGTGTTTTGCTTTCCGCTTCTTTCATAGTGTTTGCCACTTCTTGAATCTTTTTATTCGTTTTTTCAAGAATTGTGCCAAAGTTATCAAATTCCTTTTTAACACCATCAAGTATTTCCCATACTTGACTTGTGCGTTTCTCAATAGCAAAGGCATGGAAACCGACTTGTAATGTGTTAATAAAAGCTGCTAATGTTGTTGGACCTGTAACAGTAACTTTGTAATCTCTTCTCAATGTTTCCGCTAGAGAGGAGTTTCGCAAAACTTCACAATACAAACTTTCGGTTGGTAAAAACATAACACCAAAGTCTGTTGTAGTTGGAGGATTTACATATTTATCTCTTATATCCATAGCGCATTTTTTAATACTTGAAATTAAGGATTTTCTTGCACTTATGACCGCATTTGCATCGCCCGTTTCTTCTGCTTCTATAAGGCGATTATAATCTTCAACAGGGTATTTACTATCAATAGGAAGAAGAACAAATTTTCCATCTTCTGTTTTTTCTGGTATTTTTATTGCGAATTCTACAAATTCTTTACTTCTTGGTTTAGTTTTTGCATTTTTTGTATATTGGTCGGTTGTAAGATATTCTTCTAAAATATTCCCAAGTTGAATTTCTCCCCATGATCCACGAACTTTAACATTGGAAAGAACTTTTTTCAAGTCGCCAACCCCAACGGCTAGAGTTTGCATTTCACCAAGTCCTTTGTAAACAGATTCTAGTCTATCGTTGACAAGTTTAAAAGATTCGCCTAGTCGTTTTTCAAGAGTATTATGTAATTTCTCATCAACAGTTGCACGCATTGTTTCTAATTTTTCAGCATTATCTCTTTGAATAGCATATAACTTATCTTCTACTGATTTTCTAATATTTTCTAACTTTTGTTCATTTGTTTGTGAGAATTTTTCAATTCTATTTCCTAAAATTGTATTAATTTCTTCTCTTGTGTTCTTTAATCCTCTGTCTAAATCATCGCTAATATTTCTAAAATTCTTTTCTAGCGCTTCACCATTTGTTTTCTTTTTGCTTAAAAGAAAAACAATTAATAAACTTAAAAATATTAAAATTGATAGCAATAATATTAAAACTATATAAATAGTATCCATAAATACCTCTAACAAAATTTTAACACAATCAATAGTTTTTTCAAATTTAATTTATTGACTTGTTTCTAATATGTGGTATAATTTTCATATGGTATATAAGAAAAAAGCTGTAATTATTAGCGGATTCGCTGGAATAGGAAAATCAGGATTAAAAGAAAATGTTCCTTACTATGATAATGTTAGAGTTTATGATTTATCATCTTCATATTTTAGAAAAGAACCGGGCTGGGAAGAAGTTTATTGCGATATAGTGGAATGTATGGTTGATAAATACGATTTTATTTTTATTTCCACACACGACATTGTTATTGACGAAATGAAAAAACGTGGAAATGATTTTTATATCGTTTATCCTTTAAAACAATGTAAAGATGAGTATTGCCAAAGATTTATAGATAGAGGAAGCTCCAGAGAATATGTAGACAAATTTATGAAGAGATGGAGTCAATTTATTGATCAGCTTGATAACATTAATTATGATAAAAAAATTACATTAAGATCAGGACAATATCTTTCCGATGTATTAAATAGGTTAAGATAATTTGTTAAAGGATGAGATTTCTCCACTCGTTCCATTCGGTCGAAATGACACAGTTATATGTCATTCTGAGCGGAGCGAGGAAGCTTCTTAACTAAAACAAGCTAATTTAGTTAAATAATAAATTAAAATATTGAAGCGAAACAAAGATATAACATTTACACACAAAGGTGTCGTTATTCGACACCTTTTTTCATTTTATTTTGATTGGTATATGAAAATCAAAAGTATAATAAATTTTATGGAAATCATAATCGAGTATGTTTTGATTGATAATTTGGTTATTGATTTTTTAATTTTGTATATTTCTTGCAAGCTTTTGAAATGCAAAATTGTTTTTTGGAAACTCGCTGTTTCTTCTTTGATTGGCGCCGGGTGTGCTCTGGTTTTGCCAATAATTATTCTACCCAACTATGGTTTAATAATATTTAAACTAACATTAGGAGTTTTAATGGTTTTAATTTCTTTGCCAAGCCAAACTTTTAAAAAAGCGTTATCTTCATTTATGGTTTTTCTAATGATGACAGGGTCTATGGGTGGGCTATGTTTCTTTTTAATTTTTATGCTTTCGGGCAGTCTTTCGGCAGATGTTTTAATTACCTATTCTTCTAATATACCAATTGGTGTAATAATTTTTATGTGTGCGTTAATTTCTTTTGGTGTAACAAAATTGACAAAATTGTTCTATCAAAAGAAAAATATTAATAATTTTATTTATGAAACAATCTTTAGCGATAAAGGTAGGGAAATAAAGATAAATGCTTTCTTAGACTCGGGAAATACTCTCATTGACCCAATATCTCAAAAGCCCGTTGTGATTATTAATTATTCATTATTTCACAGGTTATATAATCTGCCCTTGGAAAAGATACTTACTAAAAACATTGAAAAGAAAGATATAAAAAATTTACATTACATAACATTCAATACTATTGGAAAAAGAGCAGATATGCTGGTGTTTGAAGTTGATAAAATGGAGGTTGTATTTTCAAAAAATGAAACGAAAAATTTTAATGACGTTGTGCTTGGATTGTCTTTTAGCGGACTAAACAAGACTTTTTCTTGCGATGCGCTTTTGCATCCACAATTTGTTTGCGAATAAGGAGGATTATGCTTTTAAAATTAATTAAAAAATTGATTAGGCAATTAAAAAAAGGCTTAAATTTATGTGACATTAACGATTTGGTTTGCTATTTATGTGGAAATGAGGCTTTGCCTCTTCCGCTTGATAGCGAAGAAGAGAAAATTTTAATAGAAGAATGTATGAAGGGGAATAGCGTAGCAAGAGGAAAACTTATCGAACATAACCTTCGTCTTGTTGTCTATATTTCTAAAAAGTTTGATAATTCAGGAATTGAGTTAGAAGACCTTATTTCTATTGGAGCGATTGGACTTATAAAAGCCGTACAGACATATAAATTTGACAAGCAAATTAAATTGGCAACTTATGCGAGTCGCTGTATAGAAAATGAAATACTAATGCAATTGAGAAAAACATCAAAAATAAGGGGAGAAGTTAGTTTTGATGAACCTCTTAATTATGATGCTGATGGAAATGAATTATTGCTTTCTGATATACTTTTCACTGAGGCCGATATAGTTTCAAAAGATTTGGATCAAAGTGTAGAAAAACAGTTACTTTGGGACTCCATTAAAAAATTAAATGAGAGAGAGCGGGAAATTATGGTTTTAAGATTTGGGCTTGCTGGAAAGGAAGAAAGAACACAAAAAGAAGTTGCTGACATGATGGGAATCTCGCAAAGTTACATTTCTAGAATTGAAAAGAAAATTCTTGACCGCTTGAAAAAAGAATTATTAAAAGTAAGCAATTATTAAAAAGAGAGATGATTGGCTCTTTTTGTTTATTTTACATATTGACAGATGTTGATTCGTCAGTTATAATTTTTTCGTAGGTGAAAAATGAGCGACAAGATAAAAAAAGCAGTAGTTTTCGATTTTGATGGGACACTATCATATAAAAGCATTAATTCATGGAAATCGATATGGCAGTATTTAGGATATAGCATAGAAAAAGATTCTTACTTTTCAAAATTATTTATGATGTTTATGAATAGAGAAATTTCTCATCAAAAATGGTGTGATTTAACTTGCGACGCATTTAAAGATAAACAAATGACTTTGTCGGCGCTTAGTAGTGCTATTCAATCTACCAATCTTATATCTGGATTTGAGAATACGATGTCAGCTCTCAAAAATAGCGACTATTCATTACATATTGTTAGTGGAAGTATTGAACAAATTATTACAGGAGTATTGAAAAATAATACACAAATGTTTGATTCTATAAAAGCAAATAAAATGTTTTTCAATGATGGTAAATATTTAGAGAGAATTGAAGGGACAAAGTTTGATTTTGAAGGTAAGGCGTTATTTATTGAAAAATTAAAGGAAAAGGGATTACAGGCAAAAGATATAGTCTTTGTTGGAAATAGTCATAACGATGAATGGGCATGTCAGTCAGGTTGTAAAACAATTTGTCTAAATCCAAAAGATACTTGCGAAACAAATAGTTCTGTTTGGAATAATGTTGTGAAATCAAACGATATTAGAAGTATATTACCTTTAATTTTTAAAGACAAAAATCTTCAAATAAATGATATGGTACAAGAAAATTAAATAAAAAAATAAAAAGAGAGCATTTGCTCTCTTTATTTTAACAATTATTAAATGTAAATTAGAAAAAAGAGAGTTTAAACTCTCTTACATTTTTTTTCTAGCTCTTTTTCTAGCGGCTTCTTCTTTCTTTTTACGTTTAACGCTTGGGCTTAAATATGCTTCTCTTTTACGAACTTCGCCAACTATTCCGTCGCGTTGACACTTTCTTTTAAATCTTTTCAAAGCACTTTCTAAGTTTTCGTTTTCGCCAACTTTAACCATTGTCATTTAATTAATCACCGCCTCTTATTTCTAATTTGCTCTATTATATACTCCTTTGTATTATATTGTCAAGCATTAAAAGATATTTAATCTTTGAGAATTTATTATTTTATGCTAAAATTACTCTAATGTTGGAAGTAGTTATCGGTAATAGACTCAGAGATGTTAGCCGAGCAGTTATATCTAAAATTGAGGTAACCGACAATTTAGAGCCGGAAAATTTTATCATTGTTCCGGATAGGTTTTCGCTTTTAGCAGAAAAGATGATTTTTGAAGAGTTAGGAATTATTTCAACATTCAATATCCAGGTTTTAGGAATTTCACAACTTGCAAAAAAGATTTTGGAAAATAAAAATCTTGAATTTGAGTATCTTTCGCCTAACGATTGTAAATTATTATTACTAAATGTTTTAAAGAAACAGAATGATATTAAGTCTTTTAAAAATATTAATTACATACTTGTTGATGAAATTTACAAAATAATTTCACAACTAAAATCCAATAACATAAATTGCGAAGAATTCAAGACATCTATTTTATATAAAAATGATGAAAAACTGGAAGACATAGCCAAGATTTATGAAGATTATCAAAAAGTAATAGGCGATAAGGTTGACCAAAATGATTTGTTGACTAAATTTTCGCAAGCCATAGATAAAGATTTAAATTATAACTATTTTTTCGTTGAGTTTAATAGCTTGACAGAGCAAGGTGGTTTGGTTTTAGAAAAACTAATAAAGTTTGCTAAAAGAGTAGTTGTTGGGGCGACCAAGGTGGATAGGCAAAAAAATGCTTATCTTTACGATGATGATATCTTATTAAAGATTAATAAAATTTGTAGAGAAAACAAAATTAACGCACAAAAAACCTATGTAAAAAATAATATTAATGGAAAGCAGGAACATATTTTAAAAAATTTTTATGGCTTTTCTCCACAAAAGATTGAAAATAAAGATATTTATTTTATGCAGTTTGCAACTCCTGAAGATGAAATCGGGAACATAGCAAAAATTATTAATTTTAAAATAAAGTGTAAAAATAGATTTAATGATTTCAATATATTAACGACAGATTTAAAAAGTAAACAGAATTTATTCGAAAAAGTGTTTTCAAGCTATAATATTCCATTTTTTATAGATTCGGGAATTTATGCTGAAGAAACTAACTCCGTTCGATTTATTTTTTCAATGTTGGAATTTCTTATTGAAGAAAATAAAGATTTATTTCTGTCGTTAATTAAAAATGAATATTCACAAATAGAGTTTAGTGAGTCATGCGAGATAGAAAATTACTTAAATAAGATTGGAAACTTTAACTTAAATGACATAAGTGCAAAATTTAGTGAAAAAACAAAAAGTTTCATTTCTAATTTATTAAATATTAAAACCAAACTTGAAAAAGCCCAAATATGTAAAGATTTTGTGCAGTTGAGCAGAGATATAATCAAGGGATTTGACATTGAATTAATAACACAAAAATTAATCATTAATTTCAAGCAGAAAAAAGAATTAAAACTTGAAAAAATCTATATGCAAATACATAAAAAGATTGATGATGTTCTAGAATTATTAGAAAAAAGAGTGGAATGTGCGATAGATTTTAAAGAATACATTGAAATTTTTAAAGAAATATTAAATGACAAAGAAATTTATTCCATTCCAGCATCTGTGGATTGCGTTTTTATAGGAGATTCCGCTAAAAGTTATTTTGAAGAACGAGAAAGCTTGTTTATAGTGGGGGCATCGCAAGGAACACTTCCTGTTCAAATGAAGGATTATTCAATTTTATCGGACAATGATATTGAAAAGTTAGCTGAAAAAGTAAAGATTGACCCAACAATTAAAATGATAAATAAAAGAAATAAGTTTAAAATTTATCAAGATATAACTCTTGCGAAGAGTGATATTTTTGTTTCCTATTCTTCTACGGCATTGGGCGAAAAAACAGAGCCTGCTTCTCTTATAAACGAGCTTAAAAAGATTTTTACAAAAGATGAAAAAGAAATTTCCACAATAAATAGTTTTTTTGAAGAGATTGCCAAAGAAGATTTGGGGAAGAAAAAATCTTATTTAGACATTCAAAGTAAAAATGATTTTGAAAAAGAATTAGTTTATTTAATTAATAACAAGGATTTGAGTGTCGAACAATTAAAATCCATCATCGATATTAAAGAAATTACTTTTTTTGATGAAAATTTGAAAAATGAAATAGATAATGCTTCGGGAGAGAATTTGGTTGTTGATGTTATCGCTAATTATTTATCCCCTAATAGAACTGAGAAAATAACCAATGCAAAAGAATTGTTTTTTTATAAAAACAAGATTTCGGCTAGTCAAATTGAAAAATTTTATCAGTGTCCATTTAAACACTTTATCTCTTATGGTTTAAAATTAAAAGAAAATGAAATTTGTAGTTTTGATGGAAGAGATATAGGAAACTATTTCCATGCTGTTTCTCAAAACTTTGTCCAAAGGAATGCAGAAAAAATTGGACAAATGAGTGATGAGCAGGTTGAAAGAGAACTCGTTGCAATTTTAAATATTGTCTATCAAAACGAAAGGTTTGAGAGATTGTCAAATTGTTTAGAAAATAGGCATATGGTTGCTAAGTTAAAAAAAGAATCAAAGATGCTTTTAAATGGAATAAACTATGAGCAAAAATGGAGTGAGTTTGTTATTAAATTTGTTGAAAAAGGCTTTGGTCATCTAATAGAAGAAACAAATTTCAAACTTACTGGATATGTCGATAGAGTTGATGTTAGCGATGAATATTTTAGGATTGTTGACTATAAATCGGGGGAAGTAAATCAAAGCTTAGCAGGAGTTTATTACGGCATTGAACTACAATTATTTATTTATATGATAGCAATGCAAGCAGAGTTGGGATTAAATCCAGCAGGTGGATTTTATTTGCCAGTCGGCTCGGATTTTGCTAATAACAAGGCTTTAAAGAAAATGATTTTGACTGGCTTTGTTTTGGCGGATAATTCAATATTGAAAAAATTGGATAAGAGATTTAATAAACAAAAGTTAAACAGCGATATTATTGCGATAAAACTTTCTGCTAAAAGTGAAAACGATATTTTGGTTTGTTCGACAAAAAAAAATATATTTTCAAGTGAAGGGTTAGATGCAACCTTGTATTATGTCAATTTACTTATTAAGAAAAGTATAGAAGAAATTTCAAGCGGGAATATTTTAGCTAGTCCATTGAAAGCAAAAAGTAAGATTGCGTGTTCAAATTGTCCTTATTTTTCAATCTGTTCATTTAAGGGAGAAGATCATAAAGGAATACCAAGGCAAGAAGAAAAAGAATTGACAGAAACGGATTTTATTAGAATTATAAAAGGGAAAAAAGATGTCGAGTAGTTTAAAATTTACAGAAGAACAAGAGAAAGTCTTAAAAGTGTTTGATAAAAATGCTATTATTTCCGCATCGGCTGGAAGCGGGAAAACTAGCGTTTTAATAAGTAAAATCAGTAACTATATCGAAGAACATAACATTGATATTTCAAACATTTTGGCTCTTACTTATACGAATGCGGCAGCTGGAGAAATGAAAGACCGATTAAACTCTTCCTTGATTGACTACATTGAGAAGTTGGAAACTGGTGATGAAAAACTTGAAAACTTAATTCAACAAATAGACAAGATTTCAACCGCTGATATTTCCACATTCCATTCTTTTTATCAAAGGATTATAAAAAAATACTTTTATATTTTAGAAATTAATCCTTCTTTTGAAATTTTATCTAATGACGACAGTTTAGTTTTGAAAGAAGAAGCATTCAAAGAAGCTATAAATAATTTAAAAGAAAAAGATTTTGAAAAATATTTAAAAATCACTGACATTTTGGGAAAGAAGAGAAAGGATAATGCTATACGAGAGAGAATTTTTAAACTAGAAAACTTTTTATCTTCTCAATTAGATAAGGAAGTATGGCTAGACAAAACAGCAAAATTCCTATACGAAGACAAAGACCAAACTTATACAATAATTAAAAATGAAATAGTACAAAATATTGATTATGTTTTAAGAGAATTTGATAGGTTATTACAAAAGTCTGTTGATTTTGGAGAAGATAAATTATCCGCCTACATAAATGACTGCTGTTTAAGATTAAATAGTCTTAAAAAAGTTGATAATAAAGAATTATTTAACCAAATAAATGGATTTTGTTTTGCCACTTTGCGTTCAAATGGAATTGATAACATAGAACTTTTTGAAGAGGTTAAAGAAACAAGAGAAAAATTTTCAGATTTTTTAAAGGGATATAAAAATGAGTTTGGAGAGTCTTCTATTATTGAGGCTTCTTTTCAAACTTGTAAGCAAAACATTCAAATAATTATAGATTTGTATAAGAATTACATAGAAATTTTAAATAAAAATAAAAAAGACTTAAATAAATATGACTTTTCTGACCTTGAAGATTTTTGTTTTTCGCTATTACAAAATGAGAAAGTTAAGGAAGAGCTAAAAAGCCAATATAAATTAATCTTTGTTGATGAATTTCAAGACACAAATCCAGTTCAGTATGAAATAATAAAAAGAATTTCAAACGGAAACAATGTGTTTATCGTTGGAGATCCAAAGCAAAGTATTTATGCTTTTAGACAAACAGATGTCGATATTTTTAATTCAGTTTATGGAGAATATACTTCGTCAACGGCGGAAGCTCTATCACTGAAAAGCAATTTTAGATCTAATAGCAACATTTTAAATTTTGTTAATAGTGTTTTTGACACTTTAATGACAAAAAGCCTTTCCGGAGTTGACTATAAAAATCAGTCTAGATTTGAGGCAAAATCAGCGAATAGTTGTGAAAATAATGCAGTTACAATTTCATTGATTAAAAAGAAGGGTAAAAAAGAAATAGCAGAAGTTAATGGAATTTATAGTTTATTTGATGATGTTTCGGAGCAGGAGAATATAAGCGGAGAAGCCGAGCTTATTGCTCAACAGATTTCAGGCGTTATTAAAGAAAAAATTTATGATGATAAAGTAAAATCAAATAGAGAAGTTGAATATCAAGACATTACAATCTTAATGAGAAATCGCTCTTCTTTACTAAATGAATTAATGAGAGTTTTTAATAAATATAATATTCCTTATTTTGTAAATGATAAATTGGATTTACTTTCAAGTAAAGATGTTAGTCTTCTAGTTTCGTTATTAAAATTATGTAGAAATTTTAAAGATGATATTAGTTTGATACAAGTTTTAGCTTCTAACTTTATTAATCTTTCTTATGATGAGTTAGCGGAAATTAGAAAAGCGAACAGAGAAGAAAAGTATTTTTATAATGCTTGCAATGATTATTTAAATAAGGGCGATAAAATTTCAATAAAGTTGAATGAGTTTTACAAACTAATAGAAGAAGTTAAATACAATATGAATTTTAGAGGGATTGCTTTTGCGCTTAATTCTATCGTATTAAAAAATGAGGTTTTACAAAGATTGACATTAAAAGAAGATGGAGAGATAAGATCTGAAATTGTTCAACAGTTTATATGTTATATTGAACAATCGAATTTTAACTTTAATCTTATCAACCTGCTTGATTTTATTGATAACAGTAAAGAGATTCGCGTTTCAAGTATTATCAAGAGTGATTCGAATGCGGTTAATATCACAACTATTCATGGAAGTAAAGGCTTAGAATATCCTATCGTTTTTCTATGCGATACGGGGAGAGATTTAAACAAAATAAAACCCGAAGTTTCCGATTTAAAGATAAGTAAAAAATTGGGTATTGCTATCAAAAATTATGATGAGAATGAAAGAAAAATTTATCCTTCGATATTTGAAATGGCAATTAAAAATGAGAGTAATAAAAAAGATTTAGCGGAGAATTTAAGGCTACTTTATGTTGCTTTAACTAGAGCGAAAAATAAACTTTTTATAAGTGGAGAAATTCATGAAGATTTTAAAATATCTTGCATTAAAAATGACTTAGATTTATTAAATACTAAGCCACAAACTTTCCTTAATTTAATATTAGGCTCATTAGACAAAGAAGATATCAATAAATTAAATAACAAAGTAAATGTTAATAAGGAATATTTAATAAATTACATTGATGAAATCCAGATAAAAGAAATTGCCCAAAGTAAAAATGCAGAAATAGCGACTAGAATAGAAAAATTAAAAGAATATTTAGAAGAAAAATATCAATATTTTCATTTAAATTCTTTAAATTTGGCACAAAAAACTAGTGTAACACAAGTTGCTTTGGATACCTATGGACAGGAAAATCTAACAGATGAGCCTGAATTTTTTGCAGTAGATGAGTATTTAAAAGGTAATACCACAGCAGAAAAGGGAACTTTAATTCACTCTATTTTAGAAAAAGTAAATTTTGATTTAAATGGAGAAGGGTTGTATCAAAATATAAGGGAAAATATAAAAAGTTGTGATTTATTTGAAGAAGATTATCTATTTAAATTAATAGTAAAAAATGTTGAAAATATCAAAAGATTTATACCTGATGGTTCTAAGATATATAAAGAGAAGCAGTTTTTATTAAATGCTTCTATAAATGAAGTTTTGGGAGTGGAGAGTAAAGAAAAAATACTCATTCAAGGTAAAATTGATTTAATTTGCCTTGGAGAAAAGAATATAATGATGGACTATAAGTATACTTCTATAAAAGACGAAAACGTGCTATTAAATAAATATAAAAATCAGTTGAAGGCATATCAATATGCAGTTGAAAAATGTTTGTCAAT
>JAQVQJ010000100.1 GCA_028701635.1 Clostridia bacterium
CTGAAACATTTAATGAATTGATTTTGCCTTTCATTGGGATTGTAACGATATCATCGCAGTTTTCTTTTACTAATCTACTAATTCCATTCCCCTCACTGCCAACAACAATAGCAATTGGGCCCGTTAACTTTGTTTTAAACAAATCTTTTCCGCCAATTTCACAAGCATAGACCCAAACACCTTTATCTTTTAATTCTCTAATTGTATTATTTAAGTTAGTTACTTTTACAATTTTAACATTAGCAACTGCACCAGAACTTGTTTTAATAACAGTTTCATTAACTAAGCATGCTCTTCTATCTGGAATTATAACACCGTGAACTCCCGCGCACTCAGCTGTTCTAATAATCGCACCAAGATTGTGCGGATCTTCAATTCCATCTAGCATTAATATAAAGGGCGGGATTCCATTCTCTTCTGCAATCTTAAAAACATCTTCTAACTCGCTGTATTCAAACTCAACAACTTCCCCAACAACACCTTGATAATTGATTTTTTGTCCAGTTTCTGCATCTCTTAACTTATTTTCCAATATAAACCTATCTACAAAATCAACCTTAACCCCGTTTTCTCGTGCAAGATTAATTATTTCTTGTAGAGTTTTATCCTTTGCTCCTTTATCAATAAAAAGCCTATTAAAAGTCTTTTCACTTTTTAATGCTTCTAAAACTGAATTTTTTCCATAAATTAACATATTTTCTCCTATTTTTTAATCTTTTAGCTATTTTTTAGCGATTTTTCTAGTAATTCATTTAATCTTTCACTATTCCCAATTAAATATTGATATCCCAAAACAGCTTCAAAGGCAGTGGCTTTTTTATAGTCTTCTGGGTTGGCATTTTTGGCAGTATGTGATTTATGATTTCGTGCTTGGAGGGCAATTTTCTTTTCTTCATCTGTTAAGTCATTGAATAAACTATCGAACACTTTGCTTTGTGCTTGAGCTTTGCAAAATTTAGCTGCTAGTAAATGATAATTACCAGCTGTTAAGTTTTGTTCTCGCATTATATAATCTCGTATAAAAAGAGTATGCACACTATCGCCAATAAAAGCAAGTGCCAAAGGATTGAACTCCTTTATTTTGTTTTTAGAAATCTTATCGTATATGCTAATCATCAAATTTATTATATACAACTATGTGTTTTTTTACAAACCTTTCTCTATTTTATAAAAAAATCAACTTATCCTAGAAAGTTGATTTTAATATAATTAACAATATAAATTATTTTACATATTCTTTTTTT
This sequence comes from Clostridia bacterium, assembly GCA_028701635.1. The sequence goes on from JAQVQJ010000100.1 coordinate 1,245, forward strand.
ATTTTCTTTTCTAATCTATATGGCTCTTGCGTTAAAATGTTTTTTATAGGATTTTTTTCTTGTGCGAATACGTTAGCGCTTATCATCGTTGTTATTATGAGTGCCATTACTACAAATTTTTTCATTATTCATCTCCTGGCAATCATATTAACAATATAACCCTTTAAAGTCAATACTAATTTATTTAAAACTTCTTATTATTTTACATTATATTTTCTCAAACTTGCGATAAAAGTCGCATAAAATACCCTCGAATTACTCTTTTGAGTTATCCACATATCAACAAATAAATAAATATACATTTTTATTAATATTTATAAATTTTGGGTTGTAGTGGGGTTTTACCCGATAGTTATCCACATATCCACATTAATTTTGATGAAAATCACGATTTTTCATTGAATAATGGCAGTCATACTTGAATTTTGTGTGGATAAGTTTTATCATTTCAAACTCTAAAAAATTTGTCAAGCGGATTACTATAAGAATTTACAGGTTTTACAAAAAATTTTAAGGGTATGTTAAAATTGTTTATGAATAATATACATAAAAATAAATTCTTCTCTTAATTGTTTACGTCCTTCTCGTTTACCTATTCGCTTAAAGCACTTATTAAATTACATTTTTATAGAATTTCTCGCAAAATATAAAAAAGATAGGCAATTTACCTATCTTTTTTTAACTTTTTATTGGTTAAATCTTCTTTGTTTTTATTTCATCTTGCAATCTTGAAATGAAATTGGCTAATTTAATATCTGTTTTATTTTCATTACCTCTTCCACGAATTGAAATAGTACCGTTTGCTTTTTCATTATCTCCGATAATTATCATATACGGGATTTTTGCCAGTTGTGCCTCACGAATCTTATATCCTATTTTTTCGTTTCTTAAATCTGTTTCAACTCTTATTCCAACATTAGATAATTCTTTTGAAATCTCATTGACATATTCTATTGTATTTTCGGATATATTCATAACTTTAACTTGAATTGGAGATAACCAAAGTGGAAAAGCGCCAGCATAATGCTCAATTAAAATACCTATAAATCTTTCAAGAGATCCCAGAATAACCCTATGAATCATTATTGGTCTATGTTTTTGTCCATCTGTGCCTATATATTCTAACTCAAATCTTTCAGGTAGTTGAAAATCTAGTTGAATAGTTCCACATTGCCATGTTCTTCCTAAGCAATCTCTAAGATGAAAGTCAATTTTCGGTCCATAGAAAGCGCCATCTCCCTCATTTATAGAGAAATCTTTACCATTCTTCTCTAACACATTTTTAAGTGTTTGTATAGCTACTTCCCAATCTTCATCAGACCCCATAGAATTTTCTGGTCTTGTGCTTAATTCAATAAAGTATTCAAATCCAAACACTTTATAAAATTCGTCTATAAGATTAATAACACTTAAAATCTCTTCTTCCATTTGTTCTTTTGTCATATAAACATGAGCATCATCTTGAGTAAAACATCTAACTCTCATTAATCCATGCAATGCTCCACTTAATTCGTGACGATGAACTAACCCTAATTCCGCAATTCTTTCAGGTAAATCTTTATAGCTATGAAGTTTATTTTCATAGACCAGTATTCCACCTGGGCAATTCATCGGTTTTACAGCAAATTCCTTGTTGTCAATCTTTGTTGTATACATATTTTCACGATAATGATCCCAATGTCCCGACCTCAACCAAAGTTCTTTGTCTAATAATATAGGAGTTGAAATTTCTTTGTAATCATATTCATTATGTTTTTGTCTCCAAAAATCTATCAAAGCATTTTTCAAAATCATTCCTTTTGGCAACCAGAAAGGAAATCCGGGACCTTCATTTAGAATAGTAAATAATTCTAATTCTGCTCCAAGTTTTCTGTGATCTCTCTTTTTTGCTTCTTCAATCATAGTAATATGTTCGCTTAATTTCTTTTTATCTTTAAACGCGTATGCATAAATTCTTTGTAGCATTTTATTTTTTTCGCTTCCACGCCAATATGCGCCGTTTACTTTTACTAATTTAAAGCCAAAGTTTTGAAGATTCTTTGCACTTTCAACATGCGGGCCACGACAAAGGTCAACAAAATCATCTCCTAAACAATATAAAGAAATTTCTTCACCTTCTGGTAGTTCGCTTATCAACTCTAACTTGTATGGATTTTGTGCAAAAATTTTATTTGCTTCTTCTTTTGTCACAATTTTCTTTTTAAACTCTTCGCCTTTATTTATAATCCCCACCATTTCTTTTTCAATTTTTGGTAAATCATCGACATTTAATGTTGAATCAATATCAAAGTCATAATAAAAGCCATCATCAATAGCTGGGCCAATTGTTAACTTGGTACTTGGATAAAGTTTTAAAACAGCCTTTGCCATAACGTGAGCTAAACTGTGTCTACCTATTATCTCCTGTTCATCAATTATCTTATTTTTCATATATTCTCCTTTTTTATTATAGATTAAAAAAATCCTTATGTAAAACTTTTACATAAGGACGAAAATTCTTTCGCGGTTCCACCTTATTTGGAAAGCAAGCTTTCCCTCTCTTTAATTCAATTACTTATTAATTTCTACATTTAAGTGGTTTCGCACAATTCTAACTTAGGTTTTTCACCATACAACCCTTCTCTTATCGTATCAAAAGGTGCTACTTGTCTTAAACTCATCAATAATTAGTCATAATATACTCCATTTTTTAGAATATGTCAACATTTATAAAACATACACAAAAAATGATGAGACTTCTCCGTTTCGCTTCGCTCCAGTCGAAATGACACAAGGGAGAAAACCTTTTCAGTCGAAATAACACAGTTCCTCTTCGTTACAAAATAACATAATGAACCGAGGCGACTCCTCAAAAATTAACATTGGGCAATATTGAAACTCTGTTGCCAAAAATTTGAGAAATAAAGGTTAATGATGGGTTGTTTTCGTTTAAATCGCAATATACATTAATTTTTCTAGGAGAAAGAGAAATTAGTGATGTTATTAAATTAATATTTGTATCTTCGTTCTCATTTTTCAATAGGCAAATCCCTTCTTCAACATTAATTTTGTTGAATTTTTCATCACATACAAGATAATCTTCTTCTTTTTTAACAACATTAATCAATTCGCTAGAAATTTCAATATTTTCAATCAAAAATCTTAATAAATCTATAAAAGTATCACTGCAAAGCAAATATCCCGCATTTTCGTTTGCTAATTTAATCAATTCAAACCATTTACCTCTCAATTGTTTTAACTTAAATTGATAAAAAGAGTCTATGAAAATATTTTTTTCAAGTTTTAAATTATGAGTTATTAAATATTTATCCGTTTCTCTATCGAATGCAATTAAAGCTTTTTGAAAAGCATAAAGATATACATCGTTTTTAATATGTAGTTTTAAATTTTTTTCCAAAAATTCCAATTTATAAAAAATAGAAATCGTGTCTGCTATTGCATCACTGATAAAAAATTTCATTCTAGGTTTTTCTATATCCTCACAAGCTAAAATTATGTAGATTTTATCATTTTCAGAATAAGAAGTTATGACCGCGCCAAATTCCTGAGTATTCTTTTTAAGCTCTCTACATATATTTTTCGCTTCTTCAATTTTATTGTCATTAATTACGATAGAAAACTCAAACATAATCATCTTTTTTTATTGTGTAATTTAGCAAACCCCTAACAATAAAAAATCCTTGCAATATATCTTATGCAAGGTATTAT
>JAQVQJ010000101.1 GCA_028701635.1 Clostridia bacterium
CAGGGTCTAAGGGCAACCATTGGCTAACTCCCTTAAATTCTGCAGGTGGATTTTTTGAGAATTCGCCTGGAGAACCATAACATACGAAGCGTACGTTATCATTTTCATACATTAAACCAATAACTATATAGTTTCCGTCATCTTCATAGTCCACTTTAACCCATTTGCTGTCTGGAATAACTTCGGTTAAGAAAGTTTCTTCTGGATATTTCTCAAATAATAAGTTTAATTGGTCCTTTATTTCGCTATAAAAATTATCGTTGTTATTGTTTAGTGGATATAACTTTTTATGTAAAACTTCATCTTTGATTTTTGTTTTATCAAAATTCGTTTCAATAAAAACATCTTTACTATCATCATAGAATGCTTTTCGATATCCGCAGTTTGAACATCTTTTCTCGTCGCATTCCATATCTAAGGTCTTTTCGATTTCTTTTTTTTCTTCATCATCGTAGTCAATGCCAAAATCGTTTAATTTTCTTTCCACATCTTCCGCTGAGAGTTGTGGCTCGTCTAAATATTTGAAGTTTTTAACTAAACTTGAAGATAAATCTGTTGGTGGAGACTTCTCGCTAGAACCTATCAATAAAGGGGTTGGCTCGCCACCTAATATATTAATTAAAGCACACGAAAATTGATTTGTACTTTTTGGCTTTTTAAAATTAAAAGAATAAAAAGAGTTAGCTTTTTCTGTTAATGCCGCTTTAAAAACTTGATTATTTATCAAAAATCCCAAGGTTAAAATGCCACGAGGAACATCTTTAAAATTATATAAACGAATAGACCCTGAACACTCTTCCCCAGAATCTTTAAAATCTAAAACAGCTTTTTTATTCGATTTATCAATAGCCGACAAAATAATAGCCTTAGAGTCCATCATACTCACCTCTTTTATATTATATATGAAACTAATTATTATTTTGCCCACGAAAAAAAGAAGACATTGTCTTTTTTTGCAGTTAATTGACTAATCAGGGGTATAGAGTTTAATTTAAATTATCTGATAAATATATAAAATCATTTATCGAGAGTTCTTCGGCGCGGGCAGTTTCGAGTTTACCTAGTTTTTGTAATAGAGAGATAACATCGCTTTTTTGTGCGTTAAAGTTTTTTGTTAAGTTATTGATAAGTGTTTTTCTACGCATTGAAAAAGCAGATTGTACTAATTTCTTGAACTTTACATTATCTTTTGCTTTTGATTTATTAAGCTTAGGAATTACTTGAATTAGTGCTGAATCAACTTTTGGTGAAGGATTAAAGAAAGTTCTATTAATTGTTTTTAAATATTTAACATCGGCATGATAGTTCAACATAATTGTGGCAATGCCATAGTCTTTTGAATTTGGGTCAGCGCAAAACCTCTCAGCTACTTCCTTTTGTATCATGACCGTCATTGACTTTACATTTTGAGTTTCTTCAATAAACTTAAAAATCAATGGAGTAGTAATATAGTAGGGAAGATTTGCAACTAAAATATAATTTTCGCCATTAAAAACTTCTTCGATTTCTTTTATTGATGCTTTAAGTCCATCTTTGATATAAATTGTAAGATTTTCGTATTGTTTGCTTAACTTTTCTAAGTGTTCAGTCAATGTTTTATCTATTTCATAAGAAACAACTTTTTTAGCTTTTTCCGCAAGTTTAGCTGTTAAAGTTCCCGCTCCCGCACCTATTTCTAGAACATTGTCGTCTTCTGTTACTTCTGCAAGAAAAACAATTTCAGATAAAAGATTTTCATCATAAATGAAATTCTGTCCAAAATTCTTTTTAAAACTAAAATTTTTTGATTCTATTTCCATTATTTTGTATCCTTTAATCTTTTAAAAACCTTGTAACAGTTTTCAGTTGTTATTTTTTCTACTTTTTCAATGCTATTACCGGTAATTTCTGCAATTTTAGCAGCAATAAGAGGAATGTTTTTTGGTTCGTTGACTTTGCCTCTATATGGCTCTGGCGAAAGATATGGACAATCTGTTTCCAAAAGAACTCTTTGGAGCCCAATTTCTTTTAAAACAGCTGGCATATTTCTTGAATTTTTAAAGGTTATTGCGCCACCAATAGAAATATAAAAACCTAAATCAAATATTTTTTTTGTTGTTTCAATGCTTCCGTTATAACAATGTAGCAGTCCGCCATTTTTAATTAAATTTTTGTTATTCTCTAACATAGTTAATGTATCGTTAGTCGCATCACGCATATGAATCATAATCGGTAAGTTTACTTTATCCGCAAATTCAAGTTGTTTTAAAAAAACTTCCCTTTGTTTTTTTATAAAATTGTCTTCACTGATATTTTCAAGATTTGCTTCTGCAAGTTGATGCGGAATATCATAATAATCTAGTCCAATTTCGCCAATAGCGATAACTTTTGGATTATCCTTAGATTTTAAAATTAATTCTTCAATTTTTGAGTCAAAAGAATAACAATCATTTGGGTGTAGCCCAATAGTTGCGTAAACATTTTCAAACTTATTTGCTAATTCTATTCCGCATAGACTTGATTGATAGTCCGACCCGACACAAACAATTTTTCCCACACCAACATTTTTAGCACGAGAAACAACACTTTCAACATCTGGAAGTAAAATTTTATCATTTAAATGTGCGTGAATATCTATAAACATGTTTAAATCTTAGCATAACTTCGTGAATTCTAAAAGAGAAAAATAAAAACACTCATTTTGAGTGCTTTAAATTTACATTCCTAAATCTTTATATCTTTGATTTTTGTATTTTTCCCATTTGTCTTGGTTTAACTCATTTTTTTCTTTTTTTGTTATAAGTCTTTTTTGTTTTCTCTCTTTTTTTATTTTTAGTGCACCATCTATTTCAATTTGCAACTCTTCAAGTTTTGATAAAGGAACGAGTCCTACTCGCCTTTCAAACAAATAACCAGGATAAAGAATTCCAAGCTCGCGACCATATTTAGGAGATACAAGCTGTAAAATTTTATTTACATTTCTATAAAAAATCCAAGGAGTTCCATTTTCATCTACATACAATGAACAATTATTCCTATCTCTATCCCATTTTTTTATGTTTTTATCTTTTATATCATATACTTCAAAGAGCCCACTGGAATATTTATCTACAACTAAATGACAATCTCCTGAGTTATTTATAATAAGCCCTACATCGCTACATCCGATTTCAATATTTTCCTTTCCCATATTCTACTCACTTTTATGAAATTCTACCATATATTATATTTTTTTGTCAAATTTTGCTGGACAAATTGCATTTTATATTTATAAAAAAACAAAAGATAGGCAACTAAATTATGAATGCTATTTTTCTAAATCAGATTTTCTTAGTTTTTCTACTTTCTCGATATCGCCTAAAGATTCTATACATTTTTTTGAGTCTAATTTAACTAAATATTTTAATAAATTATTTATTTTTTTGCGTACGGATTTAGTTAAAAAGGATAATTGAATTCCTAAAAACCCAGTAGTTATTATTCCTGTTGTATTATATCCATGAGTAAAATTAAGAATTGCGCAACCAGCTAATATAGATGAAACTACTAGTGACATAGTAACTTCACTCTTTTGAAGTTTTGGAACAGATTCACTGTTTAAATCATTAACAAATTTTTCATTATCTTTTAATTTAATTAATTTTTGTTTTTTTACAAAATCAAGTTCACCTTCATCATAATTTTTATATTCATTAAAAAGCTTTTTATCTTTTTTATTCATAGGTTACCTCATAGAAATGATATCAACTTTTAATCATATTGTCAACAGGAGCTTTTACTCTTGACAAATTTTAGTAATATGCTATAATGTCATTGTTAGTTAGCCAGACGGTCGCATAACTTTATAGTGAAGATTATGAGGAAAGTCCGAGCTCCACAGAACAGGGTGCCGGTTAACTGCCGGTGAAGGCGACTTTAAGGAAAGTGCAACAGAAATAAACCGCCAAACTTTAAAATCTTGGCTCATAATCTTTAAATTTTATTTAATTCTTGGTCAATTACGTCAATGTAAACTCCCTCGAATTAAATTTAAAATTTAAAAATTCTTATCTCAAGATTTTAAAGTTTGCGAGAAATCGCAAATTGAAAAAGTTTGGTAAGGGTGAAAAGGGGAGGTAAGAGCTCACCGCACACTTGGTAACAAGAGTGGCACATGTAAACCCCACCTGGAGTAAGGTTAAAAGAAGCTTTGGATTGTTCGTCCGCTTCTTAAGAACACCGCTTGAGCGTCTTGGAAACAATTCGCCTAGATAGATGGCTGTCAAACACAGAACTCGGCTTACAGACTAACTAATGCAACATTAAAACAGAGGAAACTCTGTTTTTTTGATAACAAAAATAAAAATGCCGTGATGCTTCGTTTCTGCAAGTCAAGACAGTCATTTACTATTAAAGTAAACTCCTGCCTTGACTTAACTGTCGAGCCTCGTCTGACGACTTTTTTATTTTTGCTGTTTATAATATTTAATCTATCGAAGAGAAATTTTGATTGAGATATTATAATTTCTAATTAGTAAAAAGTTTATCAAAAATAATATTTTTTGTTATAATCAATTTATGAAACGAAATTTTTACAATGATTTAGATTCGGGATCAGTTTATTTTTCCGCTTTAATAGTTCCCTTAATAATAGGAATAATTTTAACGATAATTTTAGGGCCAATCGCTAATAGTTATGGATTCTCAAATTTTACTGAGAGCCCTGTTTTATTATCAATTTATTTATCAGTGGTTACATTGTCATTTTTGGGTATATTTTTAATTTATAGCAAAGTTAAAAATGTAAATTTTACTAAAGCTGGATTATTTAAATTTAAGTTTGGTTGGCTTAATCTTTTAATTTGCGTAGTGATTGCAGTTATAACAATATTTGGCTTTAATAGTTTTATTAATTTGCTTTTCTATTTAATGGAGTTGATAGGATA
>JAQVQJ010000102.1 GCA_028701635.1 Clostridia bacterium
TGTCTGTTCGCATAATTCAACCTCCGTAATATCGAGTTGAATTATATCACGTATAAAAAAATATGTACAATTTTGTACATTTTCAAACCGCCAAAATTGTACATATTCATTTTAACATTTACAATATTGAAAAAAATTGTTAATTTAATAAAACAAAGGGTGCCAAAAATATGAAAATTAAAGTAAAAATAGTGAAATTAGGTAAACAAAGGTATGATTATGTTTTTAAAAGATTATCAAAATATAAATCAAACCTTTTTGAGGTTGAGATTGAAAAAATTGATTTTTTACCAAATCCCAAAAAAGACAATAAATATAGCGATGAAGAAATTAAGGATTTATTAGAACCATTTTTAAATTTAGAAAAAAATGAAATATTAATTAGTTTTTTGGATTATGAGATTGATGATGATTTTTATGCAAGGGACTTAATCGATAACAAAGTGTATGTTGCTAGTTTTTTTCAAGTTTTTGATAATTTAAAAAAGGATAATTTGAATATTTTTAACTATGTAGTAGCAATTATTTATAGGTTTATTATCAGATTTTTATTACACGAAACAATTACTCATGATGAAGCGCGGGGTTGTTTAAATGATATGTGTGAACATAAACCGGATATTATTTATTTTTGTAACAAACCTACAATTTGTCCGCCTTGTGAAGAAAAAATGAAAAAAAAATTAGATTCATTTTACATCAACAATCTAAAATTAGAATTAGGAAAAATAAAAAAGGCAACATATTACATAATAGCAGATTTTATTATAAACAAACCTATATTATCTATAATTATTGGTATAGTTTCAGGGGTATTACTGTCAATTTTGTCGAATTTTTTATATGATTTTATAATAAAAATTTTAAAGAGGTAAAAAAATGTCAGAATGGAATGCAATTGATTTACATATGCATACTGTTTCAGGAATTACTGGTGATGGGTCAAGTGATATTGTTGACAACTTTTCTTATGTTCATTTCCTTAAGGTTTTAACCGATTACAATTTAAAATTGGTTGCTATTACCAATCATAATTTTATCGACATTTTAAATTTTACTTTATGTAGGTATTTAGCAAGTTTAATCAAGTGCAATGTTTTATTTGGTGTCGAAATAGATTCTGATAGATTTGACAACCAAAACTTCCATTTTGTTGCATTATTTGATGAAAACCTAAAAAATTGCCTTGATATTAGGGATTATGTAAATGAATTAGCAACAAATAAAAAAGCAACCCGAAAAGTAAGATTTTCTTCGGATGAAATAGTTAAGTTTTTTGATTATAATGTTATAATTGTTCCACATGGTAATAAGGATAAAGGTCTCTTAAAACATCCTAATGAAAAACAAATTATAGATGCGTTAAAAAAAGTTCGCGAAGGTTTTATAAGGGTTTTTGACAGTCCAAGTGATTGGAAATTGTCACAAATAAAAGAATTTATAAAAAGCAGAAAAATTATTGAAAATTTGGATGATTTTGGTGGTGTTTTATTTTCCGATATTAGAGATTGGAAAAAATATGACGAAAAATGTAGGGAATTTTATATGAATGCAGAACCAACCTTTAGGGGATTTTTGCATTCTATAACAAACCCAACACAAAGGTTTTCGATGAAAAAACATATTCGCACAAATACAAATTATATTTATAAAATAGTTTTTAAACCCAAAAATGAAAATAACAGAATTAAAGAAGGTGAGATTTATTTTCAAAGCGGGTTCAATTGCATTATAGGAAGGTCTGGTTCGGGTAAATCTTTACTACTACATGCTATAAAAAAATCATTATCCTCCCAAACATTGTCAAAACAATTATCTAAACCTCGTGAAAAAAATAATTACAGTTTTTTAGAGGATACTGATATTATTATTTACAATGAAAAAAACAATATTTTAAATAGTTCAAATGTAAACATAGGAATTGGTGAAACCATTTTTGATAAAATTATTACTGCAAGCAACAGCCAATCGCAAACAAATATGTACGAGGTAATTAAAATTTTAAATAGAAATTTTGAAGAAAAGAAAAAAATTAATGCATTCAAGGAAAAATACAAAAGTAAGTTAACAAAATACACCTCGCTTTTCAAAGATATTGAATTATTAAGTAGAGGTTTAATAGCAGAAATTACGAGCTTTAATTCTAGTGTAAGCGAATTAAATAGGTTAAAAGATACAGAAATTTTAGATTTAGAGGTTCCAAACGAATTAAAACAAGAGTATTCAGAGGAAGATATCACTAGTTTTTCAAATTATAAAGAAAAAAGTGACGATTTAAGGAAAATCCTACAATTATTTAAAAGTCCTGCTAAAGAAAAATTATTAACTGTTTTAGATAATTTATATAAAGAGTTTAATTTGGAATACCAAAATGTTTTAATAAAAAAATCAGAAATAAACCTTTTTAATAAAAAAATTTCTATTATTAATAAATGTTTGGAAAGAATCAGTGCCAATATTTCAAGCAATTCAGAAAGGAAACAGCAGTTGATAAGTGGAATGATACCTAAAATAAGGGGCATTTTAGACAAATTAAAAAAATTTCATTTATCTATAATTAAAATAGAAAATTTTGATTTATCAATCTCTATTGATGAAATAAACAATGAAGAAGTAATCGATGAAAAAAACGGAGTATCAATTAAAGAATATATTAATGAGGATAACATAAAGAAGTTAAACCTAAAAACCAATGATGTTTTTTATACTTGGGGGAAGCAAGCACAACTCGATTCAGCAATATATGATATGACAAAAAAAGTTGAGGCAAAAAAAGTAATTGATTTATATTATCAATTAGGAATAATGGAAGCAGATGATATAAACCGATTTTTTCAAAACACCGTTGTTTATGTTGATGTTTTTTTTGATGGACAAAATGTAAAGCAACTTAATCCTGGTACCATTACCAAAAAGTATATAGAAATGTATTTTAAAAATGAATTAGCTAATGGAACTAATTCTATTATTCTATACGATCAAATTGAAAATGATGTTGATAAAACATTCATAAAAGAATCAATTGTTAGCTTAATAAAGGAAATGAAATCCAAAGCCCAGCTAATTGTTGTAACACATGATCCTATTATAGCTGTAAATGCAGATCCTGTGAATTATATTGAAGCAAAAAAAGAGCGAAATATTTTTAGTTATAGATCATTTGTTCCAGAATCAATAATTAAAAATGAATTAGAAACAATTGCCGAAAATGTTGATGGGTCGATAGGTGTAATAAAAGAAAGATATGAAATATATAAAGGGGAGAAAAGTTATGAAAATAATAATTTATAAGAATGAGGAAAAAGTTTATTTAAAAATTGATGAAAACGAAAAAGAGTTTAATTTTGATGCTTTAAATGAATTAATTGAAAAGCTTATTAACAATCCCATAGATGAGGAAGATATTGAATTTGAAGGCGAAGAATTGGTAAACTACAAACAATTGATAATTGAATTAAATAAGGAGGTAAACACTAAAGAATTCTTGGATGCTGTTGAGAAAGCAAAAAAGTTTGGTGCACAATAAATTATTTTAGGAATAAAATCAAAAACCTTTTTGAAGAGGTATTGTAAAAAAATTACGGGTACAGTTACCGGTAATTTCTAACAGAAGGTGTTTTACCCCTAATAAATAACAAGACCTTTGAAGAAAAGAGCTTGAAAAATGGGTTTCAAGCTCTTTTTGCATTAATGGATTTAAATTAAAAAAGGCTATAAGAAGAAGTAGGAAAATGGTTTCTTGAAAGATAAAAGCGTTGCGGAAATTGTTGAACGATTCCTCTTGTCAGTTCATCAGCCATTAACATGGCTTGACGTTCCATTTCATCATACAAGGCAACATTTGCTTCCAAGTTTTTGTTTAAGAAACTGGTAGCTTCGGTGTTTACTAGATTCAGGTGATCATACAGCATTTTCTGCCATTCGAGGAAATTCCAGTATGGATTGGCACTGGCGAGGAATCTCGCAATCTCATCTGCATTCCTAAACCACTGTGTGGTTAGTTTTGCGACTTGATTGGAATCATTGTTTTTGGCGGCTGTCACAATTCCGGCGGCGACTTCCAAATGTTCCTTCAAGAGCTGTTCAAACATGGCGGAATTTGCTTCACCGTAAAACGGTGTCAGAGCGTTTTTGAAATCAGTGGGGTTTCTTAGCAACCGGTTAATCGCAAAATCTTTTTCAGGCAAGTCATAGATGATATCTTCGATAACGTTACGGGTCCACGTGATGTGTTGTTCCCATAAGAGACGCATCAAATTGTTTAACTCTAACACTTGTTCATTGACTTTTACATCCAACATGTTTTACCTCATAGGTATCAAAATGACTTGACCGATTAAGAGATTATAAGGGTTTAGGCCTGGATTTACGCTCATGATGGCATCAACGGTAGTGTTAAAGCGTTGTGCTAGGAAAAATAAAGAATCACCCGGTTGAATGGTATATGGGAATAATTGAAATGTCATTTGCATTTTTTAACCTTCCTTTTCATAAATTTTCAATATATCATATGACAAATGTACTGTAAGGTAGCGGGCAAAAGTTGAGTAATTTTTAGTAATTTGTTTAAAATGTTATAAAAGTGCTTGTAGGTAGATAAAAAAAATGTTATATTATAAGTAACTTTTAAAAACATTTAAATATTGGATAGTGTAAAATATTTTGTGTAAATGGATTAGAATATCTTTATTGATATTCTAGTTGAAAAAAAGAAACTCCTAGTGTAAAATTAATTCGCCAAAACCTAACACTAAAAGGAGTTTCTATGAATAATTTTACATCAAATATCATCAATTGTCTATTAAATAATAAAAATATTGAAACTGCTATTGAAGAGTTATTTCGTGTTGAACTTGAGAATGCAATTAATGAATTACTCAA
>JAQVQJ010000103.1 GCA_028701635.1 Clostridia bacterium
TGAATTCTTGGATGAATTCTCCTGGACATAGAGCAAATATACTAAATAGAAGTTTTACCGAAATTGGTGTAGGTGCAGCAAAAAAATCAAACGGAACTCTTTATTGGACTCAACTTTTCCTAAAACCGCTATAATATGTCATTCTGAGAGAAGCTAAGAATCTTAACTTCGAAGTCTAGATTGCCACGGATCTTTGCTCCTCGCAATGACGAATATAGAGCAATATTTTCTCTATTTCCTTATTGTAAATTAATAACCTTTATAATTAAAAAGTATAATAAAAACGAAAAAGTTAATACTAAAATCCGGGAGGGAATTATGGACAAAAAAATAACTACAAAGGACTTAATGGCTTTAAATGAGTTAATGACTTTTGAAAACTGGGTAGCATGTAAAATGTTAAATTACAGCGAACAAGTCGAAAGTAACAAACTCAAAACAGAATTTAAAACAATGGCTCAAGCTCATGCCACACACCACAAAAATCTATTAAGTTATTTAAAATCAAATAGTTAAAGGAGAATTTTATGATAGAAATGACGGAACAAGAAATTTTACAAGATGCTTTAATTGCACACAAATTTTTATTATCTATGTACAATCAGTTTGGATTGGAATGCTCTAACCCAACACTAAGAAATTTATTTATAGAGCAATACGCAGATGAATCAAAGAACGATTTCTTAATTTTTGAAGTTATGAAAAAAGAGGGATTTTACCCAATAACCGAAGCGCCTGCTCAAAAGGTTGAGCAAGCAATTAAGATGCACACTGAAATGCAAACAGACTTAGATTCAAAGTTGGAATAGTCAAAAAAGTTAAAATAAAAATCGTATAAGCAAAAAATAGCATAAATAAAGGATTAGCAAGTAAAACCTATCAAATAGTTAGTAAAAAATAAGTGTTGGTATAATAAAAAAAAATCAGCAAATCTGCTGATTTTTTTTATTAGATTTTTAAGTTTTTTAAAATAAAAAATTATCATATATATACTTACATACAACAAATCTATTTATATTATTTCCATTTATTATTGTGATTGCTCGCAATCTTTTTTTACTGGATTACGAGGATTTCTTTCGCAACTTTGATTTCCAACTGTACAGCTTGTCTTACAAGCCGATTGACAACTAGAACGACACTCCCCACATCCTGTGTCGCGAGTCTCTCTCTTATTAAGATTACCTTCTACAATTATTTTAATATGTTTCATATCTTTCTCCAAACAAATTGAATTATATAACATATTGCATATATAATAAAAGAGATTTTCATTATTTTTTAATTTATGTATTGCATTTTAATTTTAAAAGTGTTATTATTCTGTTAAATAAGGAGAGAAAAATGGCAAATTTTTTAAATATTTTTAAAAAGAAAAAAGAACAAAATAAACAAGAGTGCAGCATTTTTGAAGACCAAGAAGTAACTGTAAATATGTATAATCATTTTGAAATAGAAAAAGAACTTAACGAAAGATGTATCGGTACAAATGATTTTTTTAATAACCCATCTTATATAAAAATTAATAAAAATTTATTAAACGAAATTACAGAATTTTTTGAACAGCTAACAACTAAGTCAAATAATTCAGAATTCAATAACAACATTCTAAATTTAGTTTCTTTCTTAATACATAATGGTAAATATAATTTATATGATGATATTTTTAAAGCTCATTACAGAAGCGGCTCTAACTTTGGTTTAGATCTCTCAATTTCTAACAATTATGCAAGTTTTGAAATTGTTAAGAATTATATATTTAAAGATACTAACAGAAAAGAAGAAGAGATTACTAAAATATTTTTTAATAACGAAGAAACTAAATTTATTGTAACAACAAAAGAGTCGGAAAAACTCATAAATTGCGAAAGAAAGCCTTATGGATTAAGAACTAAATTTAATGCTGAAACTTTTTTCTTAAAAGACAATTTTGAATTATCTAGAGAAAATATTGAACAAAGAAATGAATTTAAAGACATTAATGGCACTTTAATCAAAGATGAAGAAACTTCTTTTTCAAATTATATCGAATCAAATGTTTATCATAGAATCCCAGATAAAAAATTCTTAGTTACAGAATATAAAAAAATCTATGAATTTCCAGATGATAAATTTAAGAGAGATATAGATAGTGTACTTTTAACTTATAATGCCTCTGAAAACAAATTAAAAGATGCAGGCGGATTTTGCTTTCCAAAACAATTATTCGAATATGTTATAAGCGGTAAAGTTACTCCTGATCAAATTCATACTATAACTAGAATTAGAGATTATAAAGAAGAAATACAAGCAGCCGATGATCTTATTAAAGAAATACAAAAAGATGAACAATATCAAGAACAAATACAAAGTCAAGAAGAATTAACAAAATAAAAAGAGCTTAAATGCTCTTTTTTTCTATCAAACTAAACTTTTATAATGAATAATTAATATTTGATTTTAACTTTTGCATAATAATTTGACAATAACACCTAATAACCACCAGATATAGCAAAAACCTAAGATGTAAGACTATCTGTCAAATCCTTTGTCTTTATTTTTCTTTGGCTTTTTATATTTAATTCCTGTAAGTTTACATAAAGCCTTTTCTGTTTCTTCTGGATAAATTAGCCTACCTTCATCGATAAGAACTGAATCATCTCCACTTCCCAAAATCCCTCTTTTTATATATTCCGTTTTCTTTTTCATACTTTTCCTCTTTTTGATTATACTCTTTTTAAAAAAATTATAAAAGTATTTTAGAATTTATTATGTTTTTTGATTTTTAATTGATAGATGATATACTTTATAAAAATCTAGCATCAATAAAAAACTAAATTTCAATTTAAGGAGAAGTACATGAGAAAATTTGCAGTGATTAAAGATGAATTTTTAAAATATGGAGTTAAGGCAGAAGAAATAAAACTTCCTGTAAGAGCAACTAAAACATCTGTCGCATATGATATTTATTCCCCAATAGATGAGATTTTGTTGCCTGGTGAAACAAAATTAATTTTTAGTAATATAAAAGCATATTACAATGATGATGAGGTTTTATATTTAGCCACAAGTAGTGGAATGGGTAAAAAACAAGTAATGCTTTCGCAGGGTGTTGCCATAATAGAAAACGATTATGCAGATAATATTACTAACGATGGAAATTTAGGCTTTATGTTATTTAATCACGGACAACAAGAATATGTAATCAAAAAAGGCGATAAATTAGGACATGCATGGTTTGCGAAATTTCTTGTAACTGATGATGATATCCCTGCTAACAAAATAAGAACCGGTGGTTTTGGAAGCACAAAAAATAAATAACCGACGATAATTAAACAAACAAAAAAAAGAAGTTTTAACTTCTTTTTATTTTTTGGTGTTGAATTTTTAACAGTTAGATTAATCTTCCTTCATCATCTCTATCATAAGATCCTTGCTCATTCCTCTCATATTTTCCATCATTATAATTTGTGGAATCTTCTCCTTTGTCATTTTCTTTTGTGTTATCTTCGTATTCAATGTCGTCTTTGGTATCATAATCCTTTTCTTCTTCATCGTATTCAATGTCATCTTTGGTATCATAATCTTTTTCTTCTTCATCATAACTTTCCATATTTTTCTCCTTTAAAAAATATTATATAACTGTATAAAATGTTTATATCATACTATTTAATTTTATACAACTAAAAAAACTTAACTTAATTAGACGTTGCATTTTGGGTTAATGAACTTTCTTGTTTTATTCTTCATTATATGTTTTTTATTTAGAAGCATCAAAAACTTCTTGTGATCCATCAGTATATTCAATTGCCACTGAAGCATATTTATTTAAAGCCTCTATTATTGCTCTATTTTGGTTAAAAATAGTGCTTAAGTAATCTCTTTTTGAATCTACAACTGTTACCTGTTTAGCAACATCAGAAACTTTTTTTTGTCCCTCCTCATTTTTTATCATATGATTTGCTAGTACTGTAATCATTTTTGCAATTTTATTATTTTGTTCAATAATGTCTTTTATGATTTCTTTCATCATTTCAAGTTCTTTATTGTCCATACTATCTCCTCCTTATATTGTTAATATTAACATTCTCAATATAGTTTTGTCAATAGTTTTCATGGCTTTTAATTTAGTAGCAAAATACATGTCTACCGATTTCTACCGCAATCGGTTTTTGGAATATCCACTGACTTGTTGCGGTTGCTGGATTATAGTAAAAAGTACAACCATAAGTTGGATCCCAACCATTTAGTGCATCACGCGCCGCATTGTATGCTGCTTGATTTGGTGTAAGATTAATTTGACCGTCGTTAACAACAGAAAATGCCCAAGGTTGATAAACTACACCGGCAATAGTATTTGGAAAATCCGCACTTTCAACACGATTCAAAACTACTGCAGCAACAGCCACCTGCCCCGCGTATGGTTCCCCTCTTGACTCAGCATAAACAACTTTGGCAAGTAAATTTAAGTCTGTATTATTAGTGGAAGGATTTCTTCCAGGTGCTGAAATACCAATTTTTTCTAATGTTAATGGTCCTAAAAATCCTTGTGCATTAAGCCCATGTTTTTTTTGAAATTTAATAACAGCAGCAGTTGTTAATTCGCCATAATACCCTGTTATTGGACCATCATAATAACCCCAATCCTTTAATCTCTGCTGAACTTTAGTTATTATTGAAGAGTCATAATCTGTCCCCCCGATTGAACCACTTGAAGAAGATTGGACATTAATTCCAATTTTTTCTAAAGTTAACGGCCCTAAATACCCTTGTGCATTAAGCCCGTGTTTCTTCTGGAATTTAATGACAGCAGCCTTTGTTAATTCGCCATAATAACCTGTCACTGGACCATTATAATATCCCCAGGCTTTCAATCTTTGTTGTACGAGCCTA
>JAQVQJ010000104.1 GCA_028701635.1 Clostridia bacterium
TCTATAAGAAACTATAATGGGAATAGTTATTGTTGCAGAAACATTAGCAAAGTTGGGTCTTTGTGGAATTCTATCAATTACAACATCACTAACCGTTGCAGAATTTGCCTGTGTAGCAGAGATGTAAGTTAGTGGTAGTACTGGACCTACTGGGCTAAAGTTAGAAAGTGGAAGAGTTAAACCAATTTCTGTGGTTTGTCTGCGACAAGCATCAAATACTTTTGTTACTTCAATCAATGCCTTTTCACATAATCCCGTTAGTGGATTACCGGAAAGCCCGCCTGGTCGACAACTGTTAGGATTATTTATATAGAATGACATATTTTTACCTCCATTGAAAAAATCTAATCAATATAAAATATGATTATTTGTTTTATTTTGTTAACTTTATAAGTTTGATGTAAATATTTGTTAATTTATTAAAATTAATGGTATAATCAATTACATGATAAATGATTTTGAATTAAATAATGAAAAAGACTATTTAAAAATGGTCTTTACAGAAGTCCAGAATCAAAAACAAAAGGCAATTTATTCGTTAGAAGATTATAAAAATTACTTAAAACAGCAGATAGAATATTCTGCTGAAGCTTTTTGTGACATGGATAAAGAAGAAATTGCTTCAACCCAAACTATCTTAGAAAATCAAGAACTTGAGATAATTAAAAAAGAAAACAATTTAAGAAGATTAAATTTAATTGAGAAGTCTGCTTATTTTGGAAGAATTGATTTTAATAAAAAACCTTATTATATAGGCATTTCAAGTTTATTAACTGATAATGAAAAATTATATATTTCTGATTGGCGTGCTCCAATTTCTTCCTTATATTATGACTACGAATTAGGAAAGGCTAGTTATAACTCTCCTGATGGAGAAGTTAAGGGTGAAATATCTAAAAAAAGACAATACAAAGTTGAAAGAGATAAATTAGTTTATTCTTTTGATAGTTCTTTAACGATAAATGATGATGTTTTAAAAGAGGCTTTAACTTCTGGTGCAACCCAAAAGATGAAAAATATTGTAGCGACTATTCAAAAAGAACAGAACAAAATTATAAGATCGACAGAATCTAGAAATTTAATAATTCAAGGAGAAGCTGGGAGTGGTAAAACTTCCATTGCTCTTCATAGGGCAGCATATTTACTATACAAAAAAGCGGGCAAATTAACTGCAAACGATATTATGATAATATCTCCAAATAAGTTGTTTTCTGAATATATCTCCAATATTTTACCTGAACTTGGAGAGCGAAATATTATTGAAACTTCTTTTAATGATTTGGCTTCCAAAGAATTACCTAAAATAAGAATATTTAATAGAGATGAGAGCATTAATAAAGCATTAGATGACAAAAAATTTATCAATACAATTAAGTTGAAATGCAGTTTGGATTTTTTCGAAAATTTAAAATTGTTTCTTGACAAATTTTCATTGAAAAATTTTAATGCACAAGAGATAAAATTTAATGAAAAAGTAATTAGTAAGGAATTAATTGAAGAGTTATACTTAAATAAATATAAATCAAAAAAAGTTTCAGTTAGAATAGGCTGGATTGCTGATTATATAACTGATGAATTACAATTGCCACAAGAAGTTTATAGAAGAATTTTGGCAATGATTTATAATATGTTG
Source organism: Clostridia bacterium (assembly GCA_028701635.1). Next base: position 1,634 of record JAQVQJ010000104.1, read on the forward strand.
TCAAACAAAACTATATTAGATATTTATGCAGAGTTTTTAAAGACTCAAGGTATAAAACTTAGCCCTAAGACAAGAAAAATTTACTTTGAAGATGCTCCAGCCTTACTTTATATAAAGGATTACATTTTAGGACTTGAAAACAAGCAAAATATAAAATATTTAATAATAGATGAGATGCAAGATTATAATTTAATTCATTATGATATTTTTAGTAAATTGTTTGATTGTAACAGGTTAATTCTCGGGGATATAAATCAAGATGTCCTAAATATATACAAATCTAAGGATTTAGTAAAATTGTGTAAAATGATTGGCGATTGCGACATTCTTAAATTAAACAAAAGTTATCGTTCAACTTATGAAATATCAAAATTTTGTCAAAAGATTAAGGGCTTAAAATATAATGTTGTTGATAGACATGGAAAGGAAGTCCAAATTTTAAAGATTAAGGGTGAAAAATTAGAAATAAATAAAATTCTTGAATTGTTAAAAGCTTCATCACAAAAAAGAGTTGCTATTATTTGTAAAACGCAAATTGAAGCTGAGAATTATTATAAACTCTTAAAAGATAGAACAGAATTAACCTTGATAGATGCTGATTTAGATATTTCAGCTGATAAGATTGTAATTTCTAGCGCAAATGCCAAGGGAATAGAGTTTGATGTTGTCATCATACCAAATGTAATAAATAAAAATTACGCGATTAATTTAGATAAAAATATATTATATGTTTCGGCAACTAGAGCCTTGCATGAATTGTATTTAACTTGTCCCTTGAACATACCTAAATATCTTGTTTGACAAAAGAGATTTAAAAATGTATTATTTAGGGACTTGGGGTAAATTTTATGGTAATAGATAATGAAAAAGAACAATTGAAAAATTTAAAGAGCACCTTTAATTTTATAAAGGAGTGTCTTTGACCCTGCAAAAACCGAGAATTTTATTAAAGATTTAAAAGCAAAACAGGAGAGCGAAGACTTTTGGAAAGATAATGAACAAGTTTCAAAAGTTGGAAAACAACTTAGAATTTACGAAGATAAAATAGAAAAAGTTAATAATTTTGAAGAAGAAATCAGCAATATAGATGTATTAATTGAAATGATTGAAATGGGAAATGAGGCAGAGAACAAGGAACTATACGTAGAGTTAACTAATAATTTAAACAAGTTAGAAAAAGAATTGGATAAAACAAGACTGGAAACCCTTTTAAATGGAAAATATGACTCAAATAATGCCATAGTTACCATTCATGCTGGGGCGGGTGGAACGGAAGCGCAGGATTGGGCAAATATGCTTTATCGTATGTATAATATGTTTTGCGAAAAAGAAGGATATAAGACATCTGTCTTAAATATTTTAGATGGTGATGAGGTAGGAATTAAAGGGATAACTTTCTTAGTTGAAGGGGAGTATGTTTATGGATATTTGAAATGTGAAAAAGGAGTTCATAGACTCGTTAGAATTTCACCTTTTGATGCGAATTCAAGACGACATACTAGTTTCGCAAGCGTTGAGGTTGTTCCAGAAATAGAAGAATCGCCTGATATTGTCATTCGTCCTGAGGATTTAAAAATTGACACATATAGAAGCAGTGGAGCGGGTGGTCAGCATGTTAATAAAACAGATAGTGCGATTAGAATAACTCATATTCCGTCTGGAATAATTGCAACTTGTCAACAAGAGAGAAGCCAAATACAAAATCGTGAAGTTTGTATGAAAATGGTTTTGAGTAAGTTGGTTGAAAGACAAGAAGAACAAGAATTAGATAAATTAAATAAAATTCGTGGCGATTTAAAAGCAATAGAATGGGGAAGTCAAATTCGTTCCTATGTTTTCCACCCTTATTCTATGGTTAAAGATCATAGAACAAACTATGAAACAAGCGATGTTTATGGCGTTATGGACGGCGATGTAGAGCCATTTATAAGCGAATATTTAAGAAAGAGCACAAATGGTTAGGAGAAAAATGTATTTAGAAAGAGCAAAAAAACAGTTTGAAGAATTGAGTAAGAAAAAGATTGTTAGAATACTAGCGATTGAAAGTTCTTGCGATGAAACGAGTATTGCGATTATTGAAAATGGTCGCAAGATTTTATCAAATATTGTGTCTTCTCAAATTGAAATTCATAAATTATATGGGGGAGTTGTTCCTGAAATTGCTTCAAGAAATCACATATTAGCAATTTCGAATTTGTATCGTGAGGCACTTGAAGTTGCAAAGTTAAAGGAAGAGAATATTGATGCAATCGCGGTTACCTATGGAGCAGGATTAGTTGGCGCACTATTAGTTGGTGTTAATTTTGCTAAATCATTAGCATTTTCTTTGGACTTACCACTCATTGCAGTTAGCCATATTCAAGGTCATATAGCGGCAAACTATTTAACATATAAAAAATTAGAGCCACCTTTTGTTTGCCTTATGATAAGTGGCGGACATACAGCAATTTTAGATATTAAGGGCTATACTAAACATAAGTTATTAGGAACGACAGTTGATGATGCAGCGGGCGAAGCGTTTGATAAGGTTGCACGAGTTTTAGGACTTTCATATCCGGGTGGACCGAATGTTGATAGATGTGCAAAAACAGGAAATGACCAAATAAATTTCACTCAACACAGCAGTCTTTCAAAAACTCTAAATTTTAGTTTCAGTGGAATAAAAACTGCAGTAATAAATTATGTTCATAAATTAAAACAAAATGGCGAAGAGCCGAATGTGGCAGATGTGTGCGCTAGTTTTCAAAGAGCAGTTACTGATGAGTTGGTGGCAAAAGCAATTAAAGCTTGTAAATTGACAGATAATAAAAAACTTGTAGTTGCCGGGGGTGTTTCTGCAAATTCAAAGTTAAAGGAATCTTTAATAAGAGAATGTAAAGGAAATGGTATTGAATTGTATATACCAGAGCTTTCATTGTGCACGGATAATGCAGCTATGATTGGAAGTGCCGCATATTTTATGTTAAAAGAAAAGAAAGGACTTGCTAAACTTTCTTTGACGGCTAAAGCAACAGTTTCTTTATAAAGAATTTTTTTACATATATTGTAAATAAATAAATGGTGGAAAGTTTATATCTGTTAATATTGATTTGTATTATTTTATTAATTATTTTTCCTATCAGTTTTAATTTATATTTTTCATATAATTTAAACACTAATAGTGGTTTTTTTTCTATT
>JAQVQJ010000105.1 GCA_028701635.1 Clostridia bacterium
TTCTGACTTGTCTGGTGGTGTTTTTAATTTAACTTTAACCGATAGCAACTTTTCTTTTCTTGAAGTTTTCCAACCCCCCACTGCCGTTATTTCTCCTGAAAATTTTACTTCTGACACTATTCAATTTCAAGTTGATTTGTCCGATATCAATTATCTTTTAGATACCGATTATTGTCCTAATTTTAACATTTTAATCCAATATAATAAGCAAATTCATTATTCAAAATACATCCGATTTTGTTTATATTCATCTGATTTACCAATTACTTTACCTGATTATAATTTAGTTTCATCCAATTTTTTTTCTGCGACAAAAGATATTTGGCGTCAAAAGATAATTTTTTCCACTTTTATGACAATATATGATAACGTTTATTCTTTTTACATCAATATGCGAGATAATGTTTCGGCTACTCAGCCAACTATGGTTTTAACTGTTAATAGTTCCACTGTTGATTTAATGAATATACCCGACACTGATAACCGACTTCATAATTTTACGATAATGATTTCTCGTATTCTCTTTACTGGTTTATTTATTTTTTATATAATTTATCGTGTCAAAAATTCTTTTGGCTCTGATACTTAAACAATATGGAACTTATAATTACAACAGGTTTAGCTATTAAATTTTTCGGTTCAGCAGTTAACTGGTTGCTTGATAATGCTTTGGCTTTAGTTGATAAAGTTATTTCGTGGATTTTTTATCTCGTTCCAAATGATTTTTTTCTTGCTGATATCAATGGCTACATTACCGATTTCTTTTCTTTTCTTTTTGACATTTGTTCTGCTTGGCAATATTGGGTTGATTTCGCTTTTCTTTCTTGGTTGTTTTTTTTAACTTTTTGGCTTGAAATGACTTATTTAATCATCCGTCTTATTCTTTGGACTATTACTCGCTTTATTAAATTATAAAATTATGTTTAATTTTCAATATCTTAAATTTATAATTTCCAGTTTTAAAATGCCTGTTTATCGTTTCAATTTAGTTTTTGGTCGCACTGGTTCGGGCAAAACGTATTTTTTGGTTCGTAAAGCGATTAAGTCGCTTTTGGCTGGTCGTGATATTGCGACAACTGTTTATATAAACTATGATAGTATTTATAAATTATATAAACGTAAAAACTATTTTAGGAAACTATTAAAATTAAAAATTCGTCCATTGGGTCAAATTTATTATTTCCAAAACCTTGACGATTTTATTTTTATGAAAAATTGTGATGTTTTTATTGATGAAGGGCACACTTTTTTCTTTTCTCGCGACTGGGAAAAATTACCAACCTATATAAAGGACAAAGTTTATTCTCACCGTAAAGATAGATTAAATGTTTATGTTGCTATTCAAGACGTTAACACTATTGATGTTATTTTACGCCGTCTTGCTGATAATGCTATTCGTATTCGTTCAATTTTTATTTTTACTTTTGTTTCTTTTTTTGAAGTTAAAGACATTGATAAAGAAAGACGTAAGTCTAAATGGATTTCTTTTTATTCTCGTAAGCCTGAAATTTTTACTTGTTTTGATAGTTTCCAACGTTTGACTGATTTTGATAAAATAATAGAAAATAATCATTTAATTGATAAACGTCAAATTTTAAATAGACGTGTCATTTATTGATTATATATACTAACCAATTTTATGGGGGTTGGTTGGTATTTTGCAGGGTAGAGTATCGGTTAACTCGCTGGGCTCATTTCCCAGAGATAAAAGGTTCAATTCCTTTCCCTGCTACCTTTATATTTTATTGACATTTTTTTAAAAAAATGTCGGGCTGTCAGTCCCGGAACTGATCGACAACGTAAGTTGTCGTCTTAACTTGATTTATTACTCATATCTCACCGTTTATGGCATTACTAACTCGGACAATATATAAAAAAGCTGTATTTTCGGGTTCTTTTGTTGAGCTTATCGTTTATAAAAATGGTTTAGTTTTAGGTCAAAAACCCGTTCGTCATTTTTCTAAAAAGGGTTCTATTAAAGCCGTTCGTCTTGATAATTATATTCGGACTAAAAGTCGTATAAAACGACTTGCTTGGTCAAATTCTGGTTCTTTTAAGACTTTTATTACCTTAACCTTTGCCGATAATATTCAAGATTTTAATTATGCTAATAAATGTTTAGATATTTTTCAAAAACGTTTTCGCCGTCTTTTTCCGTCCGTTATGTATCTTGGCGTTCCCGAGTTTCAAAAACGTGGGGCTATTCACTATCATTTTCTTTGTTCTGAGTATTGTCCGTCTGCCGATTTGTCAAAATTATGGGGTCAAGGTTTTGTTAAGATTAAGCGTATTACTAATAATCGCAATTTAGGAAATTATATCGTTAAATATATGACTAAAGAGCTTTTTACTGAAAAACGTTATTTTATGAGAAAAAAATTTTTTTATTCTAAAAATTTGCGTAAACCTATTATTATTACTAATAGCGATTTAATTGACAAAATTTTTAATTCTTGCTATGATAAAATAAAAATAATTAAAAAACTTTTTTCTGTTGATTTCTGGGTTGATTTTGTGGGAAAAGTTCAATATAATTTATTTAACGTTCAATATTTATTATAAAAATTATGGAATTTATCATCTTTTTAATGTTTATCAATATTTTTTTGTTGACGATAATTGCTTTTAAATAATATGTTTTTATTTTATCACAATTTAATTCCTTCCATTTTTATGATTTTAACTATGATGTTTTTTATTGGTTTTTTAATTTCTATATTAAAAAAATTATGAGTACAACTACTACAACTACAATATTTGTTGATATTACGCCAACTGATTTTGCCGACGGTGTTCTTTTATCACTTGTTCTTGGTATGTTTTTTGGTTTAATAATTTATTTTATAAAAACTAATTTTAAAAATTAAAATAATTTTATATTTTTTAATTTTTAAATAAAAAGCTTTATGATTACACAAAAAAAAATTACCGATTTGAGAGTACTTTATATCGGTCAAAAAACTAATAAAAAGGGTATTAAGTCTGATTTTTTTATCGGTTATTTTAATGAAGTTGAAAATGGTTTCACAAAACATTATTTTCCAAATATTCGTTTTGATAAGATAGCTTTTCCCGTTAAATTGGGCGATGTTTTTAAAACAGCAGTTTTAGAAATAACCGATTACACTTTTGACAATAATCTTTTTAGGGTTTATAATCTAATTGAAGTGTTAAAATAAAAGGTCGGCACTTTAAGTTTATATGTAAAAAAATTATAATTAAACAAAATTTTAATGACTTTTTCAGATATAGCGACTTCTACTTCTGCTGGTATTAGCACTATGGTGGGTGATTTATTCACTTTAATCGGTGATAATATTGGCGTTGTTTTAACTATTTTGTCTGTTTCTATCGGTATTCCTTTTTTAATAAAATTTGTTAGACGGTTGGCTAAATAGTGTTTAGCAACCCGAGATTATTCTCGGGTTGCTGTCATTTTAGCTAACCATTACAAAATTATATGTTTACTAACATAAATCTTAATAAAAGAAAAGTTTCCTATTCAATTTTTTTTGTTTTTTCTTTAATTGGTTTAATAACTTTTTTTTCTTTTTTTGTGTCGTCTGCTTCTGCTTCCTTAGTTTCTGAGCCTATTATATTTTCAGGTTCTACCCCTACGTCTGTTGATAATTCTATCATCAATGTTTCCGAGCTTGGAGATATAATTATCTGTCAATACTCTACTTCTCCTACTTCTCTTTATTGGTTTAAAAATGGAGAAACAACCTGGAATTCTACTTCTACTGGTGGCTATACTAATAATTGCGATATTTCAAACGATGCCGATTTTATTTCTTGGAGAAATGGATTTAGGATTTTTAGACGGACAAATGACGGTGGTTTAACTTGGACTGATGCTGATGTTTATGACGCTGGTAATATTGATATTGACAGTTTATCTGTTAGTAATAACGGTCAAAATTTTTTAACTACTAAAGTCCGTTATTTAATGGCGAGTATGGATAATGGTAATTCTTTTTTTTATCGGTGGAACACTTGGTATACTTATAATATAAGGTATCCCGTAAATTATGCTACTGATAATGGTTTTTACATTTCGGGTTCATCAGAGTGGTACACTGGACAAAGTGGTCTTGGTTCTTTACAATACACCACTGATTTTAATTCTTATATTCCTATAAAGACAAATGTTGATATTTATCAGATGGACATTTCAGATAATGAAAAATATGGTTGTGCTATTGATGGCTTTTCGGGTAATATATATTTCACTAATAATTACACTTCTTGGGACAGTGGCTACATTACAAATACTAATGGTTATTCTCGGTGTAAAGTTGATAATATTGGCAATATGTTTTTATATGCTGACACTAATTCTAATTATAATGTTGTTAAAATGGATTTAGAAAATATTGAAACTACCCCCGTTGCTATTATTACCAGTGAGAATAATAAAGTAATAGAAAGTTTTGATATCGTTGACGTTAATTATTCTTATATTTATTGTGAAGATGCTGGTCTTTGTTATTATGCTGATGAAGTTGCTGATGTTTCTGTTATTCCCCCTGATACTGTTTTCCCAGTTTCTTGGTCTGTTCAAGTTGATAACCAACCAATTATTTCAAATTATACTGGCGATATATTTTTGCCTAATATAGCGACTTCTACTTCTGATATTGATATTACTTTCAATTTGCCTGAAAATTGGATTTCTGACTTGTCTGGTGGTGTTTTTAATTTAACTTTAACCGATAGCAACTTTTCTTTTCTTGAAGTTTTCCAACCCCCCACTGCCGTTATTTCTCCTGAAAATTTTACTTCTGACACTATTCAATTT
>JAQVQJ010000106.1 GCA_028701635.1 Clostridia bacterium
TATCGAACGGAACATTTACTTGTCAAAATGGGAAAATGGTCAGTGTGAAAAAAGGCGATTGGGATATGGGTAAAAGTTTGGAAGAAAATTTAAATTTTCATATATCCTGGATTAAAGAATGTAAACGAATATTAAAACCTAATGGAACAATTTGGATAAGTGGAACTTATCATTCAATTTATCAATGCGGTTATGCCTTACAACTAAACGACTATCGAATATTAAATGAAATTGTTTGGTATAAACCAAATGCGTCTCCAAATTTAAGCTGTCGATTTTTTACTGCTAGCCATGAGACTTTAATTTGGGCTCGAAAAGAAAAAAAGGGTGTACATACTTTTAATTACGATTTAGTCAAAAACAATGATTGGCCAAACGATTTTTTAAAGAAAAAAGGTTTTCAAATGAGATCTGTTTGGGCAATTTATACTCCTAAAAAAGAAGAGAAAACATTTGGAAAACATCCAACTCAAAAATCTTTAGATTTATTAAATAGAATTATTTTGTCGAGTACAAAAGAAGGGGACGTAGTTCTAGATCCATTTACCGGCAGTTCAACAACAGGGATAGCCGCTATACAAAATAAAAGAAAATTTTTAGGAATAGATTTAGAAAAAGAATATCTAGATTTGTCTATAAAGCGTTACAGATATTTGTTAAAATAAAGTATATGAAAAAAGGCGGAACAGGTGGAGCAAATACAAAAACTGGTTTACTTTATGAAGGGCAAGTTGACCTATTAACCTTTATCTCATCAAAAAAAGATTACTCCGTAAAAAATCATATTGTGTTTTATAAAGGAGAAGAAGTAGCAAAAACATTTAAAAAATTCGAATTATATGATTATTTAGAAGAGAACGGAATCGATTATAAAAAATATATCTCAAAAAGACTCCTTCCAGATGATTCGATTTTTGTAATTGTAAACAATACTTTTTTTATCCTAGAAATTAAACATCAGTCAGTAGCTGGTTCAACAGATGAAAAATTACAAACATGTGATTTTAAAATAAAACAATACAGAAAACTACTTTCCAGAATAAATGTTGAAGTTCAGTTTATTTATATATTAAACAGAGATTGGTTTGATAAGCCTGTATACAAAGATGTTTTGGATTATATAATATCTATCGCTGGATGTTCGTATTACTTCGATTACCTACCATTATATAAAATTGGGTTACCGGTTCCAGAAACTGAATAATTAATAATTAGTTATTGCAATTTCCAGTATCTTGCCACGTTTATTCCCGTTACTATTAATTGATCTTGTGGCATAAATATATTTGAAATAATCTTTATACTCTTTGTAAATTTCTCTAATAAAATCAGTATTGGAATTACTAAGCATTACAAAACATCCTTTTTTTGCTAGTTTAATAAAAACATCTCTAAGTTTTTCTTGTTCTCTTGGTCCAAATGAATTTTTAGAATAACTAGTAAAACTAGAAGTTGCGCTTATTGGATAATACGGGGGATCAAAATAAATAAAATCTCCCTTTTTACATTTTTCTACGGCTTCTTCAAACGATAAATTGTTAATTTCTGTATTTTTAAGACACTTAGAAACGGCCAAAATATTTTTCTCGTCACAAATTGTTGGATTTTTTTGATCACCAAAAGGAATATTATATCCGCCTTTAGAGTTTTCTCGATACATTCCATTAAAGCATGTTTTATTTAGAAAGATTAAATAAACAGCAATTGTAATATTATCTAAACTCTCTTCATTATATTTTTTTCTAATTTTGTAGAAATATTCTTTTTGTTCTTCAAGAGATAATTTTTTATATTCATTTTCTATATTTTTTAAAAGTGAAATTATTTTTTTTGGATCTTGTTGAATTTGTTTATAAGTAATTATTAATTTTTTATTAATATCATTAATGCTTGAAAAAACAATATTATTTTTTTTTATTACTTCATAAAATAATGCCCCACCACCCACAAAGGGCTCAAAATAACGATTAAATTTTTTGGGAAAATATTTTTCTAATTCTGGAACAAGTTTTCCTTTTCCTCCAACCCATTTAATAAATGGTTTTGCATCTTTAAAACCCGCTTTATTCTTTACCATAGAGCTATTATAGATTGAAACATCACTCTTGTCGAAGATTATATCAAGCCCAAAACCCCCTCCACCACCCCCTCCACCGTCTTTCCTCCAGTATTTATAGCAATTCCATAATCAAACTCCGACACCATCGAGTGCACGGCGCGGATGGCATCCTCACCGATACTTTTTCTGCCCTTATCCCGGGCAATACATTCTTCTACCGTCGCTTTTAGGTCAAAAACAAAGTGCTCATACGGCAAAGATTTTTCCAAATCTTCCAATTGTTCTTTGTGGTAAAAACAGCCATCCATTATAACTATTTGTCCGCTTTCTAGTTTTTCTTTGACTTGATTAATTATCATCTCATTAGCTTTTAAAAAACTTTCCTTAGCTATTCCTCGGCCATCATCAATTTACAATTTATATTTTTCCAAAATTTCATCAAAAGAAATATAATCCGCCCCCAATTTGTCTTGTAAATTTTTGGCAATCGTAGTTTTACCCACTCCTGCCGGTCCACGAATGATTATGTAATATGACATGGCTAAATCATATCAAAATATTTAAATTTCTTTTTACTACTTATTACTATCAACTATTTACTACTTACTAATTTTATTTTTTCTAAAAACCTCTTCAACTTATCTTGATATTTATTTTCATCCTTAAAATCAGTTTCGTCCCAACCTTCAAAACCCAACACCTTTTTCCCGTCAATTATTGCTTCGATTTGGGCTACAGTTTTTTCTATTTTAGCCCCACCCGAAGCGGTAAATACAACTACTTTTTTCAAATCATTTTTATATTTTGTAATATAAGTTCTAACCGCTGGGGACAAATTGTCACCCCAAACTGGTGTCCCAACCAAAACCAAATCATAGTTACCCGGATTTTTTTGATTCTTAATTTCTGTCAATTTACCCTTAAATCCATCATAACCAGCCTTAATCCATCCCCAAATTCCATTTCTATTTTTTAAATCAATAATTTCATCAATATCCGATTTTAAATTTTTGGCTAAATCAGTGGACACTCTTTTGGTATGACCGGTTTTTGAATAAAAAGTTACTAATATTTTCATAAACCCATTTTACTCTATAATTACCTCATGTATTTTGTTTATAGCCTCCTTTGTCGTGACGACACAATTTATACCGGGATTACCACTGACCTAGACAGGCGAGTGGGCGAGCATAACTCTTCTCCTCTTGGGGCCAAATATACCCGCTGTCGCCGGCCAGTAAAACTAATTTATCAAAAACAATTTGACACCAGATCGGAAGCGCTAATCGAAGAAGCCCGAATCAAAAAATTAAAAAGAAGTGATAAAGAAAAACTTATTTTTTAATTTTTTTAATAAGATTTTCGGCTATAAATTTATCAAAATCACTTTGAAAAAGTCTATCTTGGACTATCCTGTATTTCTCAAATTCGCTTTCAGCAAATTCTTTTGCCAATTGACGAGACACCTTCCCCACATCTTTAAGAACAGATCTATCGGTCATTGTTATAAATCTATCTAATCTGTTTGACCAATCTTGCATGGTCATAGGAATTTCTCTAGTTGCCATGTCTTCAGCAATATCCAGATAGGCCGACACAATTCGCTCAAGACTAGACAACTCTTTTTCGGTTAAGTAATTTTTGGCAATAAACACATCAAATTTTTGAATCTTCCCTTTTGGGGCATCTTGCCAAGAAGTTAGCCCCATATATTTCTTTTTGGCGTTGGCTCTCGAAGCTATTATCTCTGGGGCTGTTTGTCCGTGAATTGCCCAATGAAGCTTGTTTTGCACCATAGCAAAAAAATCTTTAGTGGTCTTTGCGCTAGCATCATAGTCTATCGCGGTTGAATAAATATCAGTAATTTTTTGATAGAAATTCCGTTCTGATAAACGGATTTCTCTAATTCTAGATAATAATTCTTCAAAAAATTTCTTTGTTAAAATGTTTCCTCCGTTTTTAAGCCTTTCATCATCCATAACAAAGCCTTTAATTGTATATTCTTTTACAATTTCTCTTGCCCATTTGCGAAATTGCACCGCTTTAGTATTTTCAATTTTAAAACCAACTGAAATAATAGCTTGGAGATTATAGTGTTTTGTCTTATATTTCTTTTTGTCCGAGGCAGTTATTAAGTAATACTTAATAACTGAATTATTAAGTTCACTATCTTTTTTAAGAGTCTCTAAATGTTGATTTATAGCCGACACACTGACCCCATAAAGCTCAGCCATCATTTTTTGAGTCATCCAAATATTTTCATCTTCGTAGCGTATTTCTATACTTCCCTGACCAGTACCATTAGCTGAAATAAAGGTTAAATATTCAGCCGATGATGAGCGAATTATTTTTTTCTTCATGTCTATTTATAACCCGAAGATAACCCAAAAGTCAATATTAATAATTTTTTAAATTTCCTTTATAATTTAGTTATATGATTAAACAATTTCTAGTCGCATTTGGGAGTTTTCTGGCAGTTGATGGTTTGTGGCTTGGGTTAGTTGCCAAAAACTTTTATAGTAAACACCTGGGTTATCTTTTGGCCAAAAACCCCAATTTTGTTGCTGCTGGTATTTTTTATCTTATCTATATATTCTCTCTCGTAGTCATTGTCATCTCACCCGGTCTCCAAAAAGGATCGATGTCGCATACTGTCCTCATGGGTGCTTTGTTTGGTTTCTGTTGCTATGCCACCTATGATTTGACCAACATGGCCACTATCA
>JAQVQJ010000012.1 GCA_028701635.1 Clostridia bacterium
TAAATGATGCAAAGCTTTTAGCACAAAAAATGTTTAAAGTTTAGCACTAAAAAGTGCAATTGGCACAAAAGGAGAAATTATGGTATCACTAACAAGCGCAAGTAATGCGTTAAAAAATGTCTATTTAGGGGTTGTTGCAAATCAGTTAAATACTAATGCAAACCCACTTTTAAGTAGAATAGAACAATCCACATCTGATGTTTGGGGTAAACAAATTATAAAGTTGGCTCCATACGGAATAAATGGTGGTATAGGTGCAGGTACTGAAACAGGAACTCTTCCAAGTGCGGGAGAAAATCAGTATGTACAATTTATCACAGAATTAAAAAATTTATATGGCAAAATCTCAATCACAGATAAAGCAATGAGAGCATCGGCAAATAATGCAGGGGCTTTCGTTAACCTTCTTAATGCAGAAATGGAAGGTTTAATTAAAGCAAGTAGCTTTAACTTTGGGCGTATGCTTTATGGCGACGGCTCTGGACTTTTAGCAACCGTAGCATCATATAATGCTGGAACAGGAGCGGTTACTGTTGACAGTGTAAGAAATTTAATTGAAGGAATGATTATCGACGTTTATAGCGATGCAGAGGTGAAAGTTTCTGCGTCAAGTGGATTAAGAATTTCTTATGTTGATAGAGTTAACAATGCTTTCTATTTAACAGTTCCATCTGGTGTTACACCAGCTTTTGATGCAGATTATACAGTTTATATTCAAAACTCAAAAGGTTTGGAAATTACAGGATTGGGGGCAATCTTCTCTGACTCAGCTACTTTATATGGATTAACAAGGGCAAATTATCCATGGTTAAAACCATATACAGATAGTACAGAAAAAGAAATTTCTGATGTAACTATTCAGGAAGCTTTGGACTCTCTTGAAGAGAGTTGCGGAACAACTGCAAACTTTATTACATGTTCAAGAACGGTAAGAAAGGCATATCAATCTTATTTATCTTATTATAGAAGAAATATTGATGTTATGGATCTTGCTGGCGGATATAAAGCTATAACATATAATGGTATCCCTATTTATGCAGATAGATTTGTAGATGATGATGAAATGTATCTTTTGAATACTGACGAGTTTACACTTCATCAACTTTGCGATTGGAAATGGTTAGAGGGCGATGACGGAAAAGTTATCAAACAGAATTCTAACGAAGCTACTTATTCGGCTACACTTGTTAAATATGCGGATTTGATTTGTAACAAACCAAATGCACAGGCAAAGATAAGCGGAATATTAAGTACAGTTACAAACCCATTTTCAATAACAATTGAAGAGCCAGCAGTAGAATAGGAGAAAAATATGTTGATTGAAATTCAAAATGATATTTATTTTATAAATTCGCGATTAAAAGAAATCGATGAAAAGTATCAAATTTATTTTAACACGAAAAGAAATGTCTTTGAAGTTCACAACAAAGGGCAAATAGGGGATAGTTATTGTTTAACTATCCCTTACTCTTTGCTCGATCAAAGAACAATAGATTTAATTAATAAAACAAAAATAGAAAATAAAGAAAAAATATTAAAAGAAATAGAAAAAAATAATGAAAAAATAGAAAAAATACAAAATAAAAGAATTTTAAATAATGCAAATGACTTATTATTACAGGCGAATAAATATTTAAGCTAAATATAATTAATTAAAATATAAAATATTAAAATAAATATTTAAAAAATAAAAATAAATATTAAATAATTAATTTTTAATTAATTAAAATTATTAAAAATTTAATTAAAATAGGAGAAAATATGGAAATAATTAATATTATAAAAAATACGTGTGTTTTTCTTCAAAAAGATGAATTATTAGAAACCACAGAATTAGGCGGGGAAGAAACTTCAACTGAAGCACAGCAAAGAGAGATAAGTCTTTTACTTCGTTGTTTAAACTTAGTTTATAACTCAATCGCTACGGATTATATTCCGCTAATAAAAACTGAAATTATTATGCCAATAAATGGCGAGATTTTATTTACATCATTAAGCGAAAAAATTCTTGATATAAAAAGGATTGAGGACAAATATGGGCTAAGGTTAAATTACAAGTTATATCCCGATAGAATTTTAACAATAGATGGAGAAGTTACTATTAATTATTCGTATGAACCAGAAGAGTTGGAAGACTTAACTTCAACTATGGAAAGTTTCAGCGAAAAATTAACAGAAAGAGTTATTGCTTATGGCGTTGCAATGGAATATTCGTTTATAAGTGGACTACATGATGATGCTTCAATTTGGGAAAAGAGATTTAAAGATAGTTTACAAATAGCATCTAGAAAGAAAGCCGAGATGCGACTACCTAGTAGGAGGTGGAATTAATGATTTACGACAATAAATTGCTATTAAAAAATAGTAGTACACATAAATTGTCATTATCGACTTTCAAATATGGAATAAATACAGAAACTGATGAAAATTCCTTGCCATATAGATATGCTAAGTTATCATATAATTATAGTTTTAGGAGAGGTTCTCTTCAAACAGGATTGGGCTTTGAATCTTTAACTCTTCCAGAAGATTATACTTATGAAACAGAAAGAACAATGGAATTTTTAAGTACTCCAACTCAAATAAAGCGAGTTTGGTTATATCCATTTTTTAACACTGCATTACAAGCAAAAAATCACATACTATTAGTTAGTTATGACAATAAAGTTTACTATGTGCCGATTGTTTCTATTAATCCTTTTTTTACAAACATAGAGACTGATTTAACTCTTACTTCTGATCCAAATGCTATTTATTATAATATAGAGGGCGAAGATGTAATGTTAGTTATCTCTGCGACAGATGGTATGTATGTTTTTCACCCAACCATACCATCATCGTTAGACACAGAAGCACCTAAATTAATTTCAATGTGTAGACATTATGAACGCATTTTTGGAATAGAGGAAGGTAAAAGAAATAAACTTGTATTTAGTGCAAACTTAGATCCAACAAATTGGGATATGGAAGTTGATGCAGGCTATATTGAACTTATTGACGATAAGGGTGGATTGGAAAGAGTTTTAAGCTTTAACGATTATGTTTATATCTTTAAGGAATATGGCATTTCTAGATTATCTGCTTATGGCGACCAAGCAGAATTTAGTATTTCAAGTCTTTACGTATCAAGTGGAAAAATATATGGAAATTCTGTTTGTGCTTGCGGAGATAGAATAATGTTTCTTTCTCGTGATGGAATTTATTCTTTTAATGGAAACTCTACAAACAAAATCTCTTTAAATATTGAAAGTTTATTGCAAAACATTAACAATGAAAATTGCTGTTCTGCTTATCATAATGGAAAATATTATTTAGGTTGTAAACTAAATTATAATGATGAAGAAGAGGTTGGTTGTGAGAGTTATGTAGATGGTTGTATCAACAATACTCTTATTGAATTAGACTTAAAAAGCGGAGAAATTAATCTGTTAAGAGGTGTTGATTTAAAAAGTATTTGTTCAATAGAATACTGCTTTATAAATAAACTTGTTGCTGCGTTTAATAATGAGCATAAAGCAAAATTAGGTCAACTTACAACTGATGGAAAAATATTTGGAACAGTATTAAAAAAAGTTTGGACATCTCCAAATACTAATTTGGGATATCCAGATAAAGCAAAGAAGGTGAAGTCTTTTTCTCTTATCTCAAAATATGATTGCAAAGTAATAGTTAAGACTGATAAGGGAAGCAAGGAATTTGATGTTATTGGAAAAAACTCGACTACTACGATAAGACCTAATATTACTGGCGAGATGTTTCAATTTACGATTGAAACAAGTGAAGAAAATGCGGAAGTTGCAGTGCCAGAAATTACTATTGGAGTAAGTAGATAATGGTTATAGATGAAAATGAATTAAAAGAGTCAATTCATAAAAAAAATGTTGAGAATTTTAATAAAAATGGAGGAATTAATATGTATTTAAAAGATGAAGAAGATGATGAAATAAAAACAAAAAAAGATGAAGTTTTAGAAAAGATAAAGGAGATTGATTCTAAATATGTTCCAGAAGAATATGTTCCAACAGAAATAGAGTTATTAGAATTAGAAAAGAGAGAATTTACAGCCCCAACCGATGAGGAACTAGAAAATCAAGCAATTGAATCCTTGAAAACTTATAAGGAAAACGAGATAGATAAAATTGATGATAAGTATTCTTCAAAATTTATAGATATAAGCGAAGATGTGGAAAAAACTTTAAATGAAAAAGAGGGAGATATTTCTTCTATTAATACAGATTATGAAACAACTTTGAAGAAAACAAAAGATTCAAGTGTAAAAAAGGGGGTTGCTCGTTCTTCTATTTATGAAAATGCACTGAGAGAAATTGAAGGGGAAAAAGAAAGCAATCTTGATACTATTGAGCAAGAATATAACAAAGTAATTAACAGTTTAAAAAATGAAAGGGACATTTTACAAAGTCAAAAAGAAAGTGCACTAACTAGCTTTGATATTAGTTATGCAGTGAAATTGCAAAGCAAAATAGATAGTTTAAATACTGAAATTGCGAAAGAACAAGAGAAAGTTTTGAAGTATAATAAAGATATTGAAAAACAAGAAGCAGATTACATAAAAGAGCAAGAAAAACTGGCGGCGGCAGAGCAGAAAAAGGTTGAAGAAAAAAATAGTGCACTGCAAAAATTGATAGATAAAAAAGGACAGACTGAAATTCAAAGATTAAAAGCAGAAGAAAAATATAATGTTTTCTATGATTATCTATCAAGCATATCAAAGGCAGATGCAGTTGATGAGTTAAAAAATGACCCTGTTTATAAAAATGATTTAGGCAGTTATTATAATCTTCTTTATGCTCAAATGCTTAAAAGGAAGGACTAAATGTGGGAAGAAATTTTAAATAGTGTTATAGCTAATGGCGTTTTTGCTTCACTTTTTGTTTTTTTACTTTTATATCTCTTAAAAGATAGTTCAAAACGAGAGGAAAAATATAACGAAACTATTTCATCATTAAATAAAAGCTTAAATATCGTTGAAGATATTGAAGAGAAAGTTGATGATTTTAAAAACAATGCGGAAGAGATAAAAGATAACGTTGGCATTGTTAAAAATGAAGTTTCAAGCTTAAATGAAAAATTAGATAAAACAAATGATTCGATAGATTTAATGGGAAATAATTTAAAGAATCATAACGATATGATAAAAAAAGTATCCACAGAAGTTAAGGTTGTTAAAAAAGATGTAAAGGAAATTAAAAAAGGACTAGTTCAAAAGAAGGAGAATATAGGGTGAAAAAGAGAATAAAAACTTATAGCTTTTGGGTTAGCCTTTCAGGAGCTATTGTTGTATTAATTCAAGCAATAGGCAGGGCAGTTGGATTTATTCCAAATGCAGACATTATTAATAATATAGTTATGGGAATTGCAGGAATTCTTGTTGTTTTTGGGATTGTTTCTTCGCCAACAGAAGAAGAATTAAAACAAAAGAAAGAAAGCAAAAAAACTGAGACTGAAGAGAGTGAACAAATTGATAAAGAAAATTAAATCATCTTTTTAAAAGATGATTTTTTTTGTTTGGATTTAAATTTTTTTAATGTATAATATAAAATATTAAATAGGAGGAAAAATGAAAAGATTTTATTTATTTTTATTAGCTTTAATAATCCCTTGCGCAGTTTTCTTTGCAGGCTGTGGAACAGATCCAATAGTTGGAGAATGGAAAACTTATCAGATAAAAATGGGAGATGCAGTTTTAAACTTAGAAGACGAAATTGAAGGTGGTGAAGTTGTAACTGAAGATTTATATGTTATTGTCTTTAATAGTAATGGGACATTTTCATTATATTCAACAATGAGCGAAGGGATAGATAATGTTATTGGAACTTGGGCTAAAGGGGAAGATTCAAAATATATTTTAACACCACCAGAAGATGAAGGTGGAGAGGAATATGCTGTTGAAGTTGAAATTAAAGAGGGTAAATTATATTTCAATTCCACAGGAGATTTCGGGCTTATTCTTGCAAAATAAATTTTGATTATATAAAAACAGCCAATCGGCTGTTTTTTTATTTTTTGAAAATTTTTCAGAATATAAGAACATACTTTCATTTTGATTTTTTGTAGATTTATGCTAATAATAGAAGCATGGTAACACTTTTAATTTTAGATGGCTATGGATATAGCGAAGATAAGGTTGGAAATGCAATTATAGGAAATTCTAGATTTGTGGATAGATATAAAAGAAACTATCCTAACTGTCTTTTAGAAGCGAGTGGCGAAGATGTTGGACTAATCGTTGGGCAGATGGGAAACAGCGAAACGGGACATATTAATATTGGAGCGGGTAGGGTTGTTTATCAAGATTTAGCACAAATAAACGATATGATTAAATCTGGAGAGATGAAAAAGAATAAGGCTATACTTGAAGCAGTTTCTCATGCTAAACAATTTAAATCAAATGTTCATATAATGGGACTATTATCTGATGGCGGAGTGCATAGTGAAATTTCGCATGCAGAAGAAATTATTAAAATTTTAAATAGCAACGGAATAAGAGATATTTATTTCCATGCCTTTTTAGATGGAAGAGATACTCCAATCGATAGCGGGTTGAAGTATTTTTTAAGAATGCAAAAATTTTTAGATGAAGAAATTAGAGGCGGTAAACGCGGCTCTTTAATTTCTGTAGCTGGAAGAATCTATGCTATGGATAGGGAAAGAAGATTCGAACGAGTTCAACGAGTTTATAACATGTTGACAGGGATAAGTGTTGAGGGATATGAAGAAGTTAAGGATTTAAGAAGAGCAATTGAAAATAATTACAAAAAAGAATTATATGATGAATTTATGCCACCTATGGAACTTAAAGATACTCCAGATATTGAAAACGATGATGTAATAATTTTCTTTAATTTTAGAACAGATAGAATGAGAGAATTAACTGCCGCATTGAGCCAAAAAAATTTCAAGGAATTTGATAGAAAAAAATTGGAAAATAATTTTATAGTAACAATGGCAGAATACGATAAGAGTTTTAAAGATATAAATATAATTTTAGAGCCCGAAAAAATTAAAAATTGTCTTTCGGAAGTTCTAGCAAAGCATGAAAAAAGACAATTTAGAGTTGCAGAGACAACGAAATACGCGCATATAACATTCTTTTTTAATGGTGGGGTAGAAAAACCATTTAATGGAGAAGATAGAATGCTTATTGACAGCATAAATATTCAAGATTTTTCCAGGGTTCCCAAAATGCGTGCAAAGGAAATTACTGAAGAAGCTATTAAAGCAATCAAAAGCAAGAAATATGACTTTGTTTTAATAAATCTTTCCAATCCAGATATGATAGGACATACTGGTAATCTTAAAGCAACTAAAAAGGCTATTAAATTTATAGATAAATGCACAAATAAAATAGTGAGTGCAACATTAAGGGTTAATGGAGAGGCTATTATTACAGCTGACCACGGTAACGCGGAAAAAGTTGAAGATGAAAATGGAAATAAGATTACTACTCATACAACAAATCCAGTGCCGCTTATATTAGTCAGTGAAAAATATAAAAATGTCAAATTACATAATTCAAACTTGGCATCAATCTCTCCAACTGTTTTAAAATTAATGAATATACCAAAGCCAAAAGAGATGAGTGGAGAAGAACTTTATACTGATTAATTTATAAATTTTTTATTTTTGATTTATTTAAAATAATAATTTTATCATTGATTTAATAAAAAAAAACAGATTTTTTTCCGTCATTGCGAGGAGCCTTCGGCTCTTTTTGTTTTTATTCAGTATTATTTATTTAAATTCTTTTGATAGTTCTTAAGCTAAATTAATAGAAACAGACGAAGTCTGGCGACGTGGCAATCTAGACTTCTACAAGAATTAATTTGTACTGTCATTCTGAGGAAACGAAGTGACCGAGGAATCTTTTCAGCCGTACAGATTCCTCGCTTCGCTTAGAATGACAGATTAATGAAGAGATTTCTCCACTTCGCTACGCTTCGGTCGAAATGACAAGGGAAGTGGGATCCCATTCGGTCGAAATGACACAAGGGAAGGTACTTTTCCATCGTCATTGCGAGAAACATAGCAACGTGGCAATCCAGACTTCAAAGAATCTTAATCTCAGCGGGAAAGATTAATTTTATTAATCGATTTATTTTGTTATTAGTAAATAATTGTATATAATAAAGCTATACTATTTTATAATAATAAAGCATAAGAAAAATTTGGGGGATAAGATGAGATTAATTCCTAGAAGAATTAAGGTTAAAACAGAATTTTTTAAAAATATAACTTTAAGTGATATAATTTTTGCTTTTATAGGAATTGGCGTTGCGATAGCGCTCTTTACGGCAAATTTTGAATATCATATTTGGGTAGCAATAGGATGGGTAATAATAGTTGGGTCTATGTTTTTACCAGTTGCCGATGGGATAAGATTTTATTTTACGTTAGGATATCTATTTAGATTTTTTGCTCAAAAGAAAAAGTTTACAAAAGAGTCAACTAATGAAAAAGCTGATATTAAACAAATTATTCCCTTTGTTGGTTTTACAAAAGATAGATTTATTGACTTTAAAGATTATTTTGCAGAAGTCATTGAAGTCTCACCTATAGAATTTGGTCTTTTAAATGAGTTTAAACAAAATATGTTGATAGACACTTTTGGTAATGCATTAAGAAGATTAAACGAACAGCAGTCGGCTACTATTGTTAAATTAAGCAAAGCCATGATTTTGGATAACTTTATTTATCTAGAAGATAAGAAATATGACACACTTATGGATCTACAATATGAAGGAGAAATGACACCGCAAGAAATTGAAGCTCGTTCAGGCATTTTTGAAGGCAGGGTTTCAAGAGTTGAAAGTCTTAACAGACAAGAAAAGGTTTATAAAGATTATTTTTATATAGTTGTTTATGATAAAGATAAAGAGTTATTAGACACAACGGTAAATGGTATGATTTCTACTTTGTACAACTCTGTAACTCCTGTAAATACAAGAAAACTTTTCGGAAGAGATTTAGTTGTATTCTTAAAAGCGACATTTGGAAAGGAATTTAATGAAAGAGAATTGGAAGGAATTTCCATGGCAAATTATATGGATTGGGTTATCCCCAAAGAACTTAAATTTAGAGCGTCAGGTTATTCTATCGATGATAGAGCATACAGACAATATGTAATAAGCGATTATCCTCTTCAAGTTGGAAATGCTTGGGGTTTTAACTTATTCTCTCAAGATAGAACAAAAATTATTGTTAAAATAAACCCTGTACAAAAATACAAAGCAGAAAGAAACATTGATAAAGCTATTATGGAAATGCAAAGTAAAGGGGCTTATTCAGCGAGAAGTAGTAAACAGATAGAAAACGATACTCACGTACAAACTCTTAAAACTTTGCTCGTTGATTTGAAAAATAACAATCAACAACTATATGATGTAAATATTTATGTTTGTTGTGAAGATGCCGCAAGAAAAGAAGTTAAATCCATTTTAAAACAAGAAGGATTTAAATATTCTGAGTTGTTTGGAAGGCAAGTTGATGGATTCATCAGTTCAAATATTTCCATGAGAGATAATGTAAAGGAAACTCCTAGAGGCATGCCAACCTCAACATTGGCAGCATTATTCCCTTTCATTTCAGGAGAATTACAAGATAAGGAAGGTTTTTATATTGGATACAACGAATATCCTGTCTTTATAGATTTTTTCACTCGTAATCGTGAAAGAGTTAATAGCAATATGATTGTTGTTGGAAAGTCTGGTTCAGGTAAATCATTCGCCACTAAAACTTTGTTGGCAAATTTCGCGGCAGATAATACTAAAATCTTTATTCTAGACCCAGAAGATGAATATACAGTTCTAGCGGGTAGTTTAAAAGGGAAGGTTATCGATGTAGGATCTTCAGCAATGGGAATTATTAATCCTTTCCACATAATAACAAGTTTGAAAGATGATATCAAAGATGTTGAAGAGGTTTTGGAAGAAGAAGATTTAGTTGAAGAAGTTAAAGAAAAAGAAAAACCTAAAGAAAAGTTAAAATTAGTAGAAGCTACTGATACTTTTTCTACCCATCTTCAGTTCGTAGAACAGTTCTTTAAAGTTATTTTAGAAGGGATAGATAGCGATTCTTTTGAAGCTTTAAACTCGCTTGTTGTTGATATGTATAACGAAAAAGGAATTGACAACAGAACAAATCTAAAAGAATTGAAGCCAGAAGATTTTCCTATATTTGATGATTTATATAGGATTATTAATGATAGGTTAGAAAAAGAAACAAATGAATATCATAAGAGAAATTTCTTAACAATTCAAACATATATTAAAAAGTTTTCGACAGGAGGAAGAAATAGTAATCTTTGGAATGGGCCGACTTCAATAACTACTAAAGAAAACTTTGTTTCGTTTAATTTTCGTTCGTTACTTGCAAATAGAAACGACATTATTGCTAACGCACAGATGCTTTTGGTTTTTAAATATTTAGATAATGAAATTATTAAAAATCGTGATTTCAACCTTAAGTTCAAAACTAATAGGAAGATTGTTATCGCCGTTGATGAAGCCCACGTCTTCATTAATCCTGATCACCCAATTGCGCTTAACTTTATGGCACAAATGGCAAAGAGAATTCGTAAGTATAATGGAATGCAAATTATTATTACTCAAAACTTTAAAGATTTCGTTGGAACACCAGAAATTCAAAGACAGTCAACTGCCGTTATTAATGCCAGTCAATATTCAATGATTTTTGCCTTGGCACCAAATGATATTAATGATATGGTAGAACTTTATAGAAAGTCAGGAGAAATTAACGAGCAGGAACAGAATAGTGTAGTAACCGCAGGATTAGGACAATGTTTCTTTATTTCAGGACCAATGAGTAGAACAATGCTTCAAATAGAAGCTGCTGATTCAATAAAAGATATAATTGAGTAACTTGTTGCTGTTTAAAGATAAATAGAAGAGAGATTGTGTCATTCTGAGGGAAGTGACCGAGGAATCTTTTCAGCCGTATAGATTCTTCGATTTGCTTAGAGCACAATAAGGTGAGATTTCTCCACTTCGCTTTGCTTTCGGTCGAAATGATATAAGGGAAGTGGGCTCCTATTTGGTCGAAATGACACATTAGAGAAATTAAAATGATATAAAAAAATCACGGACAGTTCCGTGATTTTTATTTTTAATATTATTAAGCGATAATTGATAGTATCTTATATATTGATTTACCACTTGGAGTATTAATTTCAATAACATCGCCTTTTCTTTTTCCAAGCAAAGCTTTACCAACTAGACTTTCGTTTGAAATTAAGCCTTTTAAAGGATTGCTTTCAGTAGATCCAATGATTTGGTATTCGATTTCCTCATCAAATGTTTCATCGTGTAATTTAATGTGGCAACCGACACTTATTTTATTAACAGGTAAACCTTTTTTATTTATTATTTCGCAGTTTCTAAGTTTTGCTTCTATTTCTAAAATTTCAGACTCTAAAACACCTTGCTCCTCTTTGGCTGAATCATATTCAGCATTTTCAGAGAGATCGCCATATTCTCTAGCGATACCAATTTTTTTAGTTATCTCTGGTCTTTTAACTGTCTTTAATTCAAACAGTCTTTTTTCTAATTGGTCTTTACCTTCTGGGGTTAAGAATATTTTCATTTTTTTCCTCCACTATAAATAAAAGAAGAGCTAAGCTTCTTCAACTTTCCAAATAATACAATATAAGGTTTCTATTGTCAACTGTTTTTGAAAAATTATTCATTTAAATATTTTATTCCTTAAAATTCCAAATTGTCACTATTAGATGAATTTTGTGTTTTAGCCATCTCTTTTGCTGATAAAAAGATTAAAGTTGGGTTATTGATGGAAGTTTGTATTTCGGTATCTTTTTCAAATTGATTATTATTATTTATGAATAAGTCGTAAAGGGTAGATAAATTATTAACATCAAATCCTTCAAGTGAATTAGCTATATCCTTCGTGATAGAAACTGATCCTTTATACATTTTGTTTTCTTCAAAATAGTGATATTCAAAATAGTAAACATCGATAAAATTGTAATCTTGAATCTCGTCATTCCAATCTAAAAGTTTTCTTGTCTCCTGTATTTTCGTAGTATAATATTCTTCACCTTCTAAACTTATTCTTGGGCTTATTACCGGCAGTGCACTAGGTGTTTTTATGTAGTCATTATTTAATTTATTAATTATATTAGTTACCAAAACATTATTATCATTTAACAAGTTTTCGAAATCTTCTGCATCATTTACTAAAAAACTAAGAGCAATTGTTCTGCTATTTTCAATATCACAATATATTTTGAAACCTGTTAGAGTATGAGAGTCATCGTAGTCAATAACTACGAAAGAAGGAGTTAGCTTACCGGAAAAAGTAGAGTATCGAGAACTCATAATCCTTAATTTTTGAGATAACTGAGTTAAAGCTTCTAGTGAAGTATCACTTAATTCTAAAAAGTTTGCATTTTTTACTGTTTCGTTTTTATTTTCCTTTGGAATTAGACCATCAGTAATTTCATTTTGCTCAGGCCTTAACATAACTTCTATTTTCGAGCTTATTGTTTTTGCAGTTCCAGCTATAAGCCCTGGCAATAAAACCTCACCTACAGATACAGCAGCTATTACAAGCCCGGTTAAAGATAACATTGACCATTTTACAGCACGAATAATTTTACTCTTCCTGTTAAAAGAGATATTTTTATATTTATCATGCAAAGATTTCTTCTCTTTTTTACTAACAGAAGGAAGAACAATCTTATTTAATGTGTAACTTTCTAAATTTATATCTTTCAATGAATTTCCTTTGGTATATTGTATTACAAAATGGTGGAATTGTCAATATTAATATTTTTCAAATATAAGGGCGGAAGTGCCATCTTTGTAATAATTTTTTCGTTCATAGAGCTCTTTGAAGCCTAGTTTTTTATATAGGTTAATAGCAGGAGAGTTATCTTTTCTAACTTCTAGCCATATTTTAATTTTGTTATCAAATAATTTATTTATCAATGTTGTAGCTAGACTCATTTTTTTGTATTCATTTTTAGTTCCTATAAGAAGTAAGTTAATTGAATCAATTTGATTTTGTGCTATTAAAAAACTGGCTACGTTATTGTCTATTGTTAGAACATAACTTATATAGCTTTTATTAGTTAAACAATCTTTAAATTGGTCACTTGTCCAAGAATGTTCTTTAAATTGCTCTTTTGAGATTTTAAAAACATCATCTAAGTTTTTTTCTGTTAATTTGTTTATTTTTTCTTGCATTTTAATTCAGCCTCCGCTTGACTAGGTCTTAAATACAGAGGAACAAGTTCATTTTCTTTTATGAATTCCTTGTCTTTTATTTTCTTTTCAGTTAACTCTAATAAGTTTTGCGGAGTTAATTGAACTAGATTATCGCTAAGTTCATTATCTAATGAAATTATATTTTTTAAATCCTTCAATTCCGCTTTATCAATCATCTTTGGAGATATGATACACTTTAAATTTTTATCATAACTTGCAGTAAAATAAAGGCTACTCAAAGCATCAATCAGGGGAGAAACAAAGGTTTTTATTTTACTAGATTTTGCATATTCACTTGCCATTAATTCTAGCGAGTTGATTGCTATAATTTTTAAATTTGGATTCGTTATTAACATAGCCTTAGCGGTTGCAATGGAAATTCGTAAACCTGTGAAAGACCCCGGACCAATTACAACTGAAAGAACATCTAGTTGTTTTAAAATATCGTGGCTTGTTTTATTTAATTTTTCAGTTTTTATTACTTTCTCAAAAATTTTTTCAATGTTAACCAATAGATTTTCCGAGTGTTTGCTATTGGAATCTACTCTTTTAAAATATTCCTTATGAAGAAATTTTAGTGATATTTGAGCCTCTGAGAAGGCGGTATTTAAACACAAAATATTCATACTCATTTAATTTCCTTAATTACAATTTTTCTATTAGTATCATTCTCTTTTGTTAGCTCAATAGTTACATAAGGCTTTTTAATTAAACCTTTAACATTTTCCGCCCATTCAACAAGGATAATCCCCGGTAATTTTTTATGATTGAAATAATTTTCAAAGCCAAGAGAGAATGCTTCATCAGCTGAATTTAAACGATACATATCAAAATGAAAAAGGGAATTTTTGTTATTTTTATACTCATTAAGGATTGTAAATGTTGGACTTGTGATGTTCTTTTTTATTCCCAACCCTTTTGCTATTCCCTTTGCGAAAGTTGTCTTTCCAGCACCCAAATCCCCAGACAACAAAACAATTTTAGGCACAGTTAAACCTTTTGCAAATTTTTCTGCAAAAGAAATAGTGTCTTTGGGGCTTGATGAAAGATAGGTTGTTTCCATAATAAGTATTATATCACATCAATTATGAGTTTGTCAGTTGATTTTTTATTTTTTGAATAGTGCAAGCAAGATTTGAAATCTATTTTGGATTTTTTTCCATATAATTCTATAATAGGTGAGTCCTTTTTAACATAATCTCCCAAATTTACTAAAAATTTTATTCCATTATTACCTTCCGCACAATATTCTCTTACCATATATCCTAACTTTTCCAAGTCAATCTTGGAAACAAAGCCTTCTTTTTGAGATTTTAATACAATAGGAGATGAAAAAATTTCCTTAATTTTTTTATCACTAAATAAGTCTAAGCTTCCGCCTTGATTTTTAACTATATCTTTCAACTTTTTTAAAGCTTTTCCAGAATTTAAAATTTTTTTAACTAACTTTTCAGCTTTTTTAAATGTTATGTTTTTGCCTAATTCTATTATTTTACTTGTCAAAAACATTGATAATTCGCTTAATCGACTATCTTCGCCTTTTAGAACGCTAATTGCCTCAATAACTTCAAGCAGACTGCCTATATAATTACCAAGTGGTTGATTCATATCGGAAATCACGGCTGACATCTTCTTACCAGAATTTTGACCTATTTTTACCATCAGTTTTGCTAGTTTTTTTGCATCTTTTATATTTTTGATAAAAGCGCCATCGCCACATTTTACATCTAAAACTATAACATCATTACCAGAGGCAAGTTTTTTACTCATAATAGATGATGCGATTAATGGAATACTCATTATCGTATTTGTTTGATCGCGAAGTTCATAAATAACTTTGTCTGCCGGAGCTAACTCTTCAGTCTGTGTCATTAAAATCGCACCATTCTTTTTAACAAGATTTTCGGCTTTTTCAATTGAGATATTTGTGTTATATCCCTTAAAACACTCCAACTTATCTGCTGTTCCGCCTGTAAAACCTAGCTTTTTTCCAGACATTTTTAGAAATTTTAGTCCTGAACATGCAATTATTGGGGCAATGATAAGAGTTGTTGAATCGCTTATTCCACCAGTTGAGTGCTTGTCAGCATAAATATCTTTTTTATTAATATGTTTTATTGTTTTTCCTGAATCCGTCATTGCTTTGGTGAATAAAATCGTTTCTTTTTCATTCATATCATTTTTGTAAACAGCTTTCAAAAAGTCGCTCATTTGTGCCTTTGATATTTTTTTTGTTAAAAAATTTTCAATGACAAAGGCTATTTCACTAGAATTAAATTGTTTTTTTTCTAATTTTTTAGAAATAATCTCTTGTATATTCATCTTTTTAATTTCCTAAATTGTAATTTAGTATAACATAAATATCCCAAACAAGAAAAGGTTAACCCTAAAATTATTCCAGCTATTGTATCGGTTAAATAATGTTGCCCAAGGTAAATTCTGGAAAATACTACGAATGAAACAAAGGTAACAGAAAGTGAAAAAGCCATTGTTCTCATCGATTTTTTATTTACCCTTTTTAATATATAAAATAGGACAAAACATACTATTATTGTTGCACTGACAGAATGCCCGCTAGGGAAAGATGCCCCCAAGCCAGTTAGCTTATCAATGATTGTAGGATCGACTTGATAAGGTCTAGGGCGATTTATTAAAAATTTAAGCGCAAAGTTAAATGCCACTCCAAGTCCATAAGTTAATCCAAAATAAATTGAATATTTTTTATCAATAAAAACAAAAAATACTGCTAAAATAAAAATAAATCCTAAATAGCTAGATAAATAAGAAGTAATTCCACAAAAAATATCGAAAAAATTTGAATTTAATCCATTTTGTATGGCTTTTACTATTTCAATTTCCATAATAATATTCTAACAAAAAAATATGAAAATAACGAGAAAAATTAAAAAATTTAATTATTTTTATTTAATTTTATTTTTATCAAATAAGGAGTGAATATAATTATTAATGTGAGTCCTTCTAAAACAAGAAATATTGTCCACCATTCTATCTTTTGGGTTGAATATTGAGTATATGATGCTTTTAAGGTCAATTCGCCATTTGGAGAAACGCCCATAATAATATTTCCATTTATATCTGTTCGATAAATTTCGTTGTTATTTAAGCCATATGTTGATAGTCTATCTAACGTATAAGCAGAAGGATGTCCATAGTTATTATCTGCACCAACTGAAATTATTGCATATTCTGGATAAACAAAATTTAATAGTTCTTCACAAGTTGAATATCTACTTCCGTGATGCCCAACTTTTAAAATATCAATATCAAAATCTATTTCTTCATCACTATAATAATCAATGAAATCTCGTTCAACATCTTCACTTGCATCACCTGTAAACATAATCTTTTTGTCGAGATAAGAAAGTATCATAATGGGAGAGTAATCGTTGGTTTTAGGTTCCAAGTAGTTGTCATTTGTTCGATATGGCAATTCACTGACAATAGGAGCGTAAAAATTTACAATCCAATCTAATGGGTCAGTTTGTGAAGTTTCTTCAACATAATTTGTCGAAGAAATTTCCAGTTCCTGAACTGTTTTTATTGATAAACAACCCTCTTCAATTATTTTTATTATTACATTTGCATATAATTCGGCAGTATCTCCTGTTAACAATTGAACAATAAGTGAGGTATCTGCGGGAATTTCTTCATTTGATGCATATATATCTGGGCGATAACAAGTTTTTACTTTATAATTATCAAATATATATTCCGCTCCACCAATATGGTCGGAATCCGGGTGAGTTAATACGAGATAGTCAATAACTTTTTCTTCATTTTCAATCTCAAAATCTATTTTATTTAAATAAGACCTAAATTTTTGTTGTGAAGTAGCAGATGTATCCCCACAATCAATTAGCATAATCTCATCGTTAGGGAACTCAATAAGAGTTGCGTCAGCTTGCCCGACATCAATGAAATGAATTATTAATCCATTTTCGTCAATAACAGTTGAAAGGGCATTTTCGTTGTATGCGAAATTTACAAAATTTTCTAGTTTGTCTTTAAAGAAAAAGGTGCAAGAAAATAAAATGGTAATAAATAAAAAAATAACAAGGGATACATAAATACTGCGAGTTTCTTTTGCAGTTTTAATGGTATTGCCCTTATTTTTTCTTTTGTTCATCTTTATACCTTATTTTTTAGATAATTCGTAGCCTTGTTTTGTATCTTTTATCAAATAGCCTTTACTATCAATTAAATCGCGTAGTTCATCAGACTTTTTCCAGTCTTTATTATTTCTCACTTCTAATCTTTTTTCTGCGATTTCTTTTATCTCTGCAGGAATTTCTGCTTTCTCTATTTTATCTAAATCAAGCCCTAAAACACTATCAAAGTTAATAGCTAAATTATAAATGTCTTTGCTTTTATCTTCATTTTTTACTGCTTGCCATAAAATCCCAACAGCAAGAGGAAGATTTAAATCATCTTCAATAGCTTCTTTAAATTTTTGTTTGTATTCTTCAATATTTTGAACTGGTATTTTTTCTTCGCCATTTTTATGTTCATTTACAATTTGTTT
This sequence comes from Clostridia bacterium, assembly GCA_028701635.1. The sequence goes on from JAQVQJ010000012.1 coordinate 17,806, forward strand.
TAAAGATTTTAACGCTTGCTTTGCAGCTGTTAAACCCTCAAATGTAAAATTTAAACTTTTACGATAATGTGTTAATAAATTTAAATAGCGGAAGTCAAGAGGAGAGTATCCTTTCTCTGTCAATTGGTCGATTGTATAAATATTGTTAAGGCTTTTACTCATTTTACCGCCATCAACTTGTAAAAATTCGCAATGTAACCATTTATCAACTACTTGTTTGCCAACCTTACTATCGTTTTGGGCAATCTCATTTTCATGATGAATGGATTTGTGGTCAATTCCACCTGTGTGAATGTCTATTCTGTCACCAAGATATTTTTGTCCCATAGCGGAGCATTCTATGTGCCAGCCGGGGCAACCTACTCCCCAAGGACTATCCCATTTCATTATATGAGAAGGGTCAACAAACTTCCAGAGTGCAAAATCAAAAGGGTGACGTTTTTGTATATTTTCTTCTACTCTATTAATTCCAGATTTTGTTAAATCTTTTCCAGAAAGTTCACCATATTTAGAAAATTTTTCTACATCAAAATAGATTCCGTCATCAATTTTATAGGTGTATCCCTTATTTTCAAGTTCTTTTACAAAGGCTATCATTTCAGGGATATGTTCAGTTGCTTTTGCTATGTGTTCTGGCAAATTTATATTAAGTGATTTACATTCTTTCATAAAATAATCAGTGTAAAATTTTGCAATTTGATAAGGGTCTTTTTTTTCTCGCTTTGCAGCGATTTCCATTTTATCTTCGCCTTCATCATCATCTGAAACTAAATGTCCAACATCAGTTAAATTAATAACGCCTTCCAATTTATAACCGCAATATTTGATACTTCTTCGTAGGAAATCCATAAAAAGATAGGCACGCATATTTCCAATATGAGGATAATAGTAAACTGTTGGTCCGCAAGTATACATCTTAACCGTGTTATTCTTCGGCTTTAATTCTTCCTTTTGTCTAGTTAATGAATTATAGACTTTCATTTT
>JAQVQJ010000107.1 GCA_028701635.1 Clostridia bacterium
GCAATTCTCCCTGTTCAAAATAAAAATCTTTGCCATTCATATTAAAATGATAGGCATTTGAAACAGATTGAAATTCCAAAATACCTTTATGTGTTGGACATCCTTCTTGTTTACAATCATTAAAGCAACGATATGTTATTTCTCTGATACAATTTGCCATATAATTCTTATGTTATTTCGGGGGTTAAATAATTATTAAAAATATTGCAGTTGCAATTAAATAAAGGAGAAAGCATACATAAAATATAATTAATGCAATTTCAAAATGTTCTTCCCAATTAATAATTTTTCCATATATAATTACAGCGATAAAAGGAAAAAGAAATGTTCCTATTGTCCATAAAATTCCATATCCTATCAAATGTAAAATTTCATTTAACATATAATTCTACGCCTTATGATTAATTCCCTCATTCCTGCCCAATAAAGAGCAGGGTAGGAAGAAACTATTTCAAAACGATATTCGTTTCCTTTTTAACGGTTTTTCGAAGTTCATAAACCGCGACGACTCCATCATTCAAATCCTCTCCGTTTTCACTGGTTTCTAAAAATTCATCTTCTGTGGCCGGATTTTGCTTTTGAACATAAATTATTTTAGGGTACTTCATATTTGTTCCTTTCTCGCCTTATGGCGTGTTAGTTATTTATGGCGTGTTAGTTATTATTCTAAACTATTTGAAATATAATCTCTTATTTCCTCAATTATTGCTTCTATCAATACTTTTGGATCACGGGGAAGGTCTTTTTCATATTCCATAACTACATCTTTTATTTTATCTTTTAAAGTTGTCATACTCACTCTCCTTTCGTGTTAAGTCTATTCGCAATAGATTTTTTTATAGCATTATTAAGATATACCTTCTCTCTATAATTTAATCCTTCGTATCCACCTATTTTAATATATGTTTCTATCGTTACTTCAAGCGCTTCAATTATAAGTAGCCATTCTTTTTTTGTGAGTTTCATAAATTTAAAAACTTATAGCTACTGGCAAGGATTTGACGAGGTGATGATATTCTCCACTGTGCAATGGGTAATCATCAATCCGCACAACAACTCGTATAGTCACCTTGCATGGTGTAGTTCCTTGATTACACCTCATCAGCCATTCAAGTTATGGACTGGGTTTTAGCGTCTACCTATTCCGCCACAGTAGTTGTAAATCTTCAAAAACTTATAACTGGCTACTGGTCAACCACTCGCCTCCCATCGGGGTTTGCATATAAATTTGTAATGCTACCCGCCAAAGCCTTGTCCGTTGCGTAGCCAGTTATAAATCTTTAAAAACTTATAGAACGAAATACTTTCTTGGTGGGGTAGAATGAGCCTTATTGTTTCGGCGTCCCACACCCCCAATAAAATACTTCGTATAAACTAAATTTTCAAAGATTCGCAGGAGCGGGCGAGTAGTCAGTCACCTATTTATTCCTGCTTGGATAGCTAATCCAAACTTTATGGAATAAACGCATTCTTTTTGTCCTTTGACTCGCTTGAAGAATGATTACTATGGCTTTCTCCGCCACCGCTCCTGTAAGTCTTCAAAGGTTATTTTTTACATTTCAAACACTTGTAACATTGAAAGCGATAATTTTCAGGATGTCCTTCTATCTCTGTCCAGTCGTGCCAGCAAAATAATTGTTTTAGAAATTTCATCATAATTTTCAAAGTCCTATATTTTTTAAGAATCTATTTTTATAGTCCTTCTGTCCTTGGAGATAAATAGTTTGTTGCATTGAATCTCCAAGGATTAAATCTTTTCTCGCTTTTATTTCCGGCATATATTCCATCACAGCAGAGATGATAGCGTCTATCTGGTTTTTGGATATAAAATCCGATATACTCTCAATTTTTTCTCGCAAAGTCATAAATATTTTTTCATTATTATTTCAATAACATCTTCAATCATTTCCGTTCCACTTTCAAACCAATCCGTAAATTCTTTTTTAATCTCCCTTGCCTGTTCCATAAGAGCTTGGGAGAGAAAGGATTCAAAATCTTTCATACTGTCTCCTAATGAGATACCTTTATAATATATTCCTCCTAAATCATCAAAATCAAAATTCTCCCTAAACTTTTTCATTATTTCTTCTTTGAAGGTTGGCATATATTTTTTATTAGCTGACATACTCCTATGCCTAGAGACATAAGGTTCCGCGGGTCAAAGGGTTTTCTATTGAAATACCCTGGCCGCTGGCCTTGTCCAGGCCTTGTTTTAATATGTTTCTGCTAGCATTTTCGTCTCGGCAAAGGACTAATCCGCACGAAAGACAAATATGCGTTCTGACACTAAGAGATTTTTTCACAATCTTTCCGCAACTACTACATTTTTGCGAAGTATATTGCGGGGCAACTTTTACTAAATGCCGCCCAAGCATTTTCAGCTTGTAGGACAACATATTGGCAAATATTCCCCAGCTTGCGTCATTAATTGATTTTGCTAAACAATAATTCCTTACCATCCCTTTTATATTCAAATTTTCCATTACGACTAAATCATATTTATTGGAATAATATCTGCTTGTTTTGTGTAAAAAATCTTTTCTTTGATTAGATATTTTTTCCTGCATTCTTGCAATAATATGCCCTATCTTCTTTTTTCTATTACTTCCTTTTTTCTTTTTACTAGCTTGTCTGTGCTTATGAGATAATTTCATTTCTGATTTTCTAAAAAACTTTGGAGTTTCTATTTTATTGCTGTCTGTATCTACCACAAAATATTTTAATCCCAAATCTATGCCTACCGCAGTTTTTACTTTTTTTGATTTTAGTTCTTTTATCTCGTCAATAATTTGCACATACCACCCACTTGCTCGTTTTACAATTCTTGCGCTACTTGGATTATTCAACTCTTGTAATCCTCTCATTTTTATTCCCTGTAATCCATATTTTTTCCATATATTTAAATATTTTTCATCTATTTTATAATCTGTTCCATATTGTCTTAACGGAATACTTCTATATCTTCCGTATTTTTTAAATCTGGGAAAACCACCTCTTCTAAAAAATCCTTCATAAGCATTATTTAATCGATATACTACCATTTGCCGTAAAGTTGCAGGCATATCTCCATATTCTTTTACTTCTTTTTGCAAATCATAACGAGATAATGTTTTTTTATTTTCTTTATACTTGGTTATTTTCCTGTTAAGACAATGATTATAAAGCAAGCGGGATTGTTCAAGTAAATCCTCAAGCATTTGCATTTGTTTTTTATTAGGATATATTTTTGCTTCTCTTGTAATTGTCATATTTCACTTTGAGCCAACAATCGATACGGTAGCTGGGGGTGGAGTGCCCCCGAACTCGTCAGTTCTTTGCACTTTCACATTGTTAATTAGACAATGTTTATCACTCCGCCCTCAACTACCGCCCTGCTTCTGGCTCAAACTAAGGATTTTAAATATAATAAATCCATTTTGTCATCCCTTTTTTTGTAAGTATTCACAGCGATCGTGAGAAGCTGGAATTTATCACCGAGCTTTCTTTTTTTCCATTCCACGTAATTATTCGGGTCTTCGTGGAATTTTCTATGGCAAGTAAAGCATAAAACATCACAATTCATTTCGGAAAATCTTGTATTCTCGTGCCTCCTGCCGTGGAAATGAGATACTTGCAGAGTTTCGGTATTCCCGCAAACCTCACAACATCCAATCTTTTCCCGTAAGTATTTTGAAAATAGCGTATCTGTTTTTCGTAGTCGTATTGAAAACATTTATATAATTCTTAATTGTTTTACTTTCGGTTTAAGCATAGCGTGGAGTTCTTGAAGAATAGGACTTTGTATTTTTTCAACCATTCTGTAATCGTATTGCCCACGGATTCCGTGTTCGCATTTTCTTTTAATAAAAATAATCGGCTTGTCGGTTTTTAAAGATTCTGTTTCAATCTCGGATCGCCGCTTATGGGGAGAAAAGATAAACAAAGCACGGAATTCATTTTGACAATGGAATTCACCGTCAGAGCAAAGTTGCTTGATTTTGTCGTGTTGGGTCATATTCTTTTTTATCCCGAAAATTTATAATCTTTATCGTATATTTTTACAATTTTATTAAGACATTCCAATAAAGCAATTTTTATATCTTTTCGTTCGTCATCGGTCATTCCATACAAATCCATTTCGGCAAAATATTCAGATAACTTTAAGCTCACTTTTATTTTTTCGCCGACTATACCATTCGGGTTTATAGTCATTATTTGATGTCTTTCTTGTATTTTTTTCATATTTTTTAAGCTCTTTTTTATACTTTTTTAATTCTTTTTCAAGGCGTTTTATTGTTTCCCGTAATACGGATTTTTTAAGTCTGATGTGCTTTCTATCTTCGGGGGTCATCCCTTAATCACTCCTAAGGGTGATAATTCCACAAGAATATCTACCAAATCCTCTTGATTTTTCATTACTTCGCTTATGTCTTTATAGGCCCCGGCCGCTTCGTCAAGATCGTGAATACCGCGAATAGCGTGCAATATCCCTTGGTCGTTAAGCCGTTTTATTTCTTCTTCAAGATTGAGTCGGCGTTCAGCTTCCTTTCTTCCCATTTTCCGCCCTGCCCCGTGCGAGCACGATTTAAAACTATGGATATTTCCTTTACCCATGACAATATATGATT
>JAQVQJ010000108.1 GCA_028701635.1 Clostridia bacterium
CTTCAATTAAAGCCGCTAATATAGGTATAGGAATGGGAATTACCGGTACAGACATATCCAAAGATGCAGCGGATATAATTGTTACTGATGACAATTTTGCTACAATTATAGTTGCTATTGAAGAAGGTAGAAGAATATATAAGAATATTGAAAAAGCAATTAGATTTATACTAGCTTCAAATGGAGCTGAAGTTTTAGCCTTGTTATTAATTGCAATTTTATATCCTAGTTTTGCTTTCTTATTACCAATTCATATTTTGTTTATTAACTTAATTACAGATAGTATTCCGTCTATAGCTCTGAGCTTTGAGCCTGCCGAAAATGATATTATGTTACAGAAGCCAAGAAAGTCCAATAGGTCTATAATATTAAGCACAAACGGTATTTATATTTTATTCTTTTCTATTATCCAGGCGGCAATAGTTATAGGAACATATATTCTTGGTTTATATCTTTTCAATGATTTAGTAGCGGTTACTATGGCTTTTTATACATTTAATATCGTTCAATTATTCTATATTTTATCTGCAAGAACTTATGATTCAATATGGAAAAATAATATTTTGAAAAACAAATGGATAATTGTAGCATTAGTAATAGAAGTATTAGTAATCATTTTAATTGCTATAACTCCACTAAGAGAAGTCTTACATTTACAAGAGATAGGTTATCTAAGTTGGGCTATTTGTATTGGTTTATCTTTCTTAATGATACCCATTTCAGAGCTATACAAAGTAATTGCTAAAAAAATATTTCAAAAAAAGAATAAAAATGATGATTTTTAGTTTGTTTCATTTAAAAAATGTGATAACATAAGGGTGTTGAAGGGATTATCCTAAAACAAAAATTTAAAAAAGGAGATTATTTAAATTATGAACAAAGGAGAATTAATAAAAGCTATCGCTGCTAAAGCAGGAATGGCTCAAAAAGAAGCAGGCGCATTTTTCGAAGCTTACTTTGAAGTTGTAACAAAAGAACTTAAAGCAGGCAACAAAGTTGTAGTACCAGGCTTTGGATCTTACGAAGTAAGAAAAAGAGCAGCTAGAGTTGGAATCAACCCAGCTACAAAAGCTAAAATCAAAATTGCTGCTGCTAAAGTTCCAGTATTTAAGTTTGGCAAAAGCTATAAAAGCCAGTTCTAAGATTTAAAATAATTATTTAAAGAAAAGGACCTAAGTTAGATTAGGTCTTTTTTTATTTGTTAATCTTTTTTAAAATAAGAGAGAAAACTATGTTTGTCATATTTGCATTTAAAAGACAAAATCTAACATTATTCTTTTAAGCCATTTATTATATAAATACTATAATTTTTTTATGGTAAAAAATATAGAAAAAAAAATAGAAAGAAAAGAAGTATTAACTGAAATTATTAAATATCTTTTTTATTTCTTTTTGTTCTATGTTATGAGTAAGGCAAACATAAACGGAGTAATCTATCCTTTTTCTTTTGGGGTATTGTTTGCTTTAATGTGGTGTAATAGCAAAGTGTTAGTATTAGCGCCTTTATATATTTTGGGAAATTTTTTAGGAACCTTTGATATTCTTTCACTTTATTCATCTGTTGTAACTGTTATTATTATGCTAATAACTTATGGTATACATTATAAGTTTAGAAATAGAATGAAATATTGGCAGATTGGAATTTATGCAACATTGAGTCAATCTTGTTTCGTTTTTCTTTCAGTTGTAAATAATCAAAGTTTATTTGCTATTGCTCTGTCAGTTGTACTTGGCGTTTTCTTTATGGCAGCCTGTATAAAGATTTTTGAAGCAATAACTTTAAAAGGTTTTGCTTACAGACTTTCTGTTGATGAAGTTATTTGTGCGGGAATTGTCCTTATTGGTCTTGCAAGCGGGTTAAGTGAGTTCTCACTTGGTGGATTTGAACTTATAAAATTATTTGCAACTTTTTTAATTTTAACTATTTCCTATTCTTTTAATATTTCTTCTGCACTTTTTTCTGCTGGAATTATGGGCTTTGGGGCAATGTTAAATACTAATTCGCCAATATTTTTAACTGCGTTTATAATTTGGGCTATGGCGGTTTCTTGTTTTAAAACTAGAAATAAATATCTTACAGCGATAGCCTTATTACTTATCGAAGCGGGATTAGGTTGGTTCTTTGAATTGTATTACTTATACGATATTTTTAGTTATCTTCCAACTATTTTAGGAACCTTAATATTTTTGGTTATTCCGCACAAATTTTTAGATGAAATTTCTGGCTTTTTTATGTCAAGTGCAAATGGTTCAGCTATGCGAAATATTGCCAATAGAAATAGTGAAAATTTAGCTCGTAAATTAGGTGAATTATCCGATATTTTTGGTGAAATGGACACATCTTTTAGAGGTATGATAAAAGGTGGAATATCCATTGATCAAGCCAAGGAAATGTTGTCTAACGATATTCGGGATAAAATTTGTTATGATTGCCCAGAAAAAGCTAAATGTCATAGGCAATATGCCGAAGAAACTAAAAAAGTTTTTGATAACGTAATAGATGCCAGTTTTGAAAGAGGGAAAGCAACACTAATTGATGTTCCTCCTTATCTAACATCTCGATGCAATCGTATCAATAACATTATTTCAACTGTTAATCAAATGTCTGATCAATATAAAAAATATGCAGGACTAATGAATAATTTTGATTCAAGTAGAATTTTGGTTGCGGAGCAGATGGGAGGTGTTTCAAAAATTATGAAATCTCTTGCTCAAGAAGTTAATCAACCAATAACTTTTGATAACTGGAAAGAGAATAAAATTATTGAAGAATTGTCTTTTTTAAATATAATCTGTTCAGATGCTGTTGTTTATGAAAAAGATAGAGTTTGTACTATGGCAACTTTGGTTGTTAAAAACGAAGATTCCACAAATGAAAAGATAGAAATTGTTGTTTCAAAAATTTGTGGAGGAAAAATGAGTTTAGAAAGGGAAAGTCCTTCTGGGAGAAGTGGTTGGACAGTTTTAAATTTCAAGCCAAGTCCTTCGTATAATATAATCTTTGGCACAGCAGCAACTAAAAAAGCGACAAGTAAAGCGAGCGGAGATACTTATTCTCTAATCAAAATCGATAATGATAAATTTATGATGGCGCTTTGCGATGGAATGGGAAGTGGAAACAAGGCGGAAAAAACATCAAATTTAGCTATGGACTTAGTTGAGAATTTTTATAAGGCAGGTTTTGATAATGATATAATTTTATCCTCTACAAATAAACTACTTGCATTAAGTGGAGAAGAGATGTTTTCTGCACTAGATATAGCTGTTATTGATTTAAGAAAAGGGTTTGCTGATGTGATAAAATCGGGAGCACCTATTGGATTAATAAAGCACAAAACTTCCATAGATATTATAGACGGAAATTCTTTGCCCTTGGGAATAATAAATGGCATTCAACCCAATATAAAAAAATTAGTATTAACTAATGGAGATTATATAATTTTAGCGACTGATGGGATAACTGATTCATTTTATTCTAATGAAGATTTTGCAAATTTTGTTAATAATTTAAACGAAGCAAATCCTCAAGCTATGGCAGAGCAAATACTGAAAAAAGCACTTGCTAATAGTGGGGGAAGTGCTGTTGATGATATGACTATAATAATATCCAAAATATTCAGAAATTAAAATTTTGTGTTAGGCGTCGTTACTGTCAAGATTTTGGCGGAGTCATTTACAAGAGAGTAAACTCCTCCTCCAAAATCTTGCCGAGCCTTGCCTAACGCAAAATTTTAATTTCTGCTTTATATGGTTAGCTTTTATTTTATATTTTTTGATTTATTAACTCGCTGTTTGTTTAGGTTGCTGTTGCTGTCGCTGTTTTGAGATTTGGCACGTACGTTTGTACGAGCCAATCCTCAAAACGCGTCGAGCCTTGCCTAACGCAAAATTTTAATCCTTGCTTTATATGGTTAGCTTTTATTTTATATTTTTTGATTTGTTTAACTCTCTGTTTGTTTGTGTGGTATTATTACTATTTTAATTTTATTAATTATACATAATAATTATTTTTAACATTAAATATTTATTTTTTATATTTTTAAGTATTTTAAATAAAATCTTATATATTTAATCGCCTTTAAAATAGGGAGATTTATTTTTTTAGTTATTTTTTGTTAATTAATTTATTATTTTATTTTTTTAATTACGAAAGGCATAAAAATTTTTGCTTTATTTAAAATAATAAATATATATATAAATTATATTAAAAAATATGATTTTATTTGGAGAATTATGCCATATTATGTTAAAATCAAAATTGAATTATTGCACATAGCGGGGGAATTATGAATACAACGGCTAAAAAACGAAATATCTTAATTGTGATTTTAATGTCAATTGCTTTGATGATAGGAGCTTTATTTGTTACATTTCTCTCACTAAACGCAAATAAAGTTGAAGCCGAAACCTACAATTATGGGACATTCAACCCAACAGGTTATTACACAT
>JAQVQJ010000109.1 GCA_028701635.1 Clostridia bacterium
CAGCTGATAAAAATTTCATAATATATTCTCCTTAAATTAAATCGAAAAAGCGAAAATAACTAATGTGACCAAAAGCACAATTAAAATCGGTATTGCTATCTCGGAAGCTGTAATCGCTAAAAGTGTTGCTAACATGTTACCTCTTTTTGGGATAAGTCATTTATAACACAAAATTATAATTAAAACAAACAAAAATTAGTATATTTTAAAATGAATTTTTCTAAACAAAAAATATTCTCTTTTTCGATATTTTTCGCAAAAAATAAGGACGAGATTTCTCCATTCCGCTTTGCTCTAGTCGAAATGACACGCGTAAAATTATAGTAAACTTATTTAATTTTCGTTAGGCAAGTCTCGGAGAATGAGGCAAGGCAGTCTTCTTCTAATAAACTTTAGTAAATTCTGTTAGGCAAGGCTCGACGCGTTTTGGGACTTGGATTGTACTTTACCGTACATGACAGGTCCCAAAACACGGCAGCAAACGCAGCATAACAGGATTTAATAAAGTTTACCATATAAATGTTTTTAGATATTCATCTTTGAAGTCCAAAAATCTATCGTTCAAAATCGCTTGCTTAATTTGCTCTGTTAGATGGGTTAAAAAGCGAAGATTATGAATTGAAAGCAATTCTGCCCCTAACATCTCATCGGTATTTATTAAATGTCTAATATAACTCTTTGTATAATGTTTACAAGCGTAGCAATCGCAACCCTCTTCTATTGGCGAAAGGTCATCTTTATACTCCGCATTCCTCACTATAATCTTTCCGCTTTTAGCTAAAGCCGTTCCATTTCGTGCAATACGAGTTGGTAACACACAGTCCATCATATCAATTCCTCGTGCAATTCCTTCAATAAAACAATCAGGACTTCCAACCCCCATTAAATACCTTGGCATATTTTCTGGATATTTACCTTTTAGAAAGTCTAATACTTCGTACATTTTATCTTTTGGTTCGCCAACAGAGAGTCCGCCAATAGCGATTCCACATTGAGCATAAGGCGAAAGTTCATTTAAACTCTTTTCTCTTAAATCATTATAGACATTTCCTTGTATTATAGGAAATAGCATTTGTTTTTCATTTTTTTGAACATCAAAGCACCTTTTCATCCATTGAGTTGTTCTTTCGCATGCTTTTTCAGCCTCTTTATAATCTGCACCTGCCCTTGTACATTCATCAAATGCCATTATTATGTCTGCCCCTAAATCATTTTGAATTTGTATACATTTTTCTGGTGTCATAAAAAACTTTTCACCACTTAAATGTGAACGAAATTCAACACCATCATCTGTAATTTTTCGTAAATCAGACAAGGAAAAAACTTGGAAACCTCCGCTATCAGTCAAAATCGGTCTATCCCAATTCATAAACTTATGAAGTCCGCCTGCATTTTTTACAACATCGCTCCCTGGTCTCAAAAAAAGATGATAAGTATTTGACAAAATTATTTGCGCATTCAAATCTTTCAAATCTTCTGGTCTTAATCCCTTAACAGTTGCTTGTGTTCCAACTGGCATAAAAACAGGAGTTTCGATAACACCATGAGGAGTTTTAAACTCTCCAATTCTCGCCCCACTTTGTTTGCAAATATGTTTTACTTTAAATTCAAATTCTGCCATGATTTTTCCTTTTAATTTTTAAATGATGAGATTTTTATATAAACAAGCAACAATCTCCAAACGAAAAGAATCTATATTTTTCTTTAATTGCTTCTTTGTAGACTTTTTTCATATTTTCAAGCCCTATAAATGCCGACACCAACATTAATAGAGTGCTTTCAGGTAAATGAAAATTGGTAATGAGAACATCAACAATCTTAAACTTATAAGGTGGATAGATAAAAATGTCAGTGTCTTTTTGCCCTGAAATTAATTTATATCCATTAAAATTGACTAATTTTGTGTCTTGAGTGGACAAAGAGCGGGATTCAGGCGGACAGCTGGCGGAAAATTGCCGAGAGGAATGTACCCCATCTGTACATGACTGAGGTAATTTGTCGCACGAAATCTGCATCAATCCTGCTATTTGTTCACTCTTTTGTGCCATACTTTCCAACGTTCGCATCGATGTTGTTCCGCACGCAACAACTCTTCTTCCTTCTTTCTTTGCTTTTGTAACAATTTCAGCAACTTCTGGCGAAACTGAGATGTATTCACTATGCATTTTATGTTGTAAAATATTTTCTTCTTTTACTGGACGGAAAGTTCCCAATCCAACATGTAAAAGGACTTCAACAACAATAATTCCCTTGTCTTTGATTTTTTCTAAAATTTCCGGAGTAAAATGTAGACCAGCAGTTGGTGCTGCACTTGACCCTTCAATCTTGGAATAAACCGTTTGATATCTTTCTTTATCTGTCAATTTTTCATGTATATATGGTGGCAATGGCATAGTGCCAATTCTATCTAAAATTTCTTCGAATCTGCCTTTGTATATAAAATTTATTGTGCAACAACCATAATCTCCAATTAATGAAATCTCTCCACTCAATTCATCGTTAAACTTTATTTTCGTTCCAACGTTTAATCTTTTTGTTGGCTTAGCAATTATTTCCCAATTGTTTAGATCAATTCGCTTTTGTAAAAGCACTTCTATTTTTGCTCCCGTTTCTTCTTTTATTCCAAAAATTCTAGCTGGCAATACTCGTGAGTTATTTAAAACTAAAACATCACCTTTTTTGAAATAATCAACAATATCATAGAAATGCTTATGTTTAATCTCATCTTTATTTTTATTATAAACAAGCATGCGAGAAGTATCCCTTTTATCTAAGGGATGTTGAGCAATTAATTCTTCTGGCAAATCATAAAAATATGTTTGTGTTTTTGTATAATCGTTCATTTTCTCCGCCCTGTTGCACACCACGCAACCGCTGTTTTATCTTTATATTTTATCTAAATTTTAATATTTGTCAATATTTATTCCGGAATAACTCTGCCCAGATGCTCATAGGCAGGTGGTAAAACCATTCTTCCTCTTGGAGTTCTTGAAATATAGCCAAGTTGCATTAAAAAAGGTTCGTAAACATCTTCAATTGTTACTGCTTCCTCGCCAGATGATGCTGCTAGTGTTTCAAGTCCAACAGGTCCGCCGCCAAATTTATCAATAATAGTAGTCAAAATTCTTCTGTCGACATGGTCAAGTCCCAACTTATCAACTTCCATTAATCCAAGTGCCTTATCAGCCATTTCAAAAGTTATCTTTCCTTGTCCCATAACTTGAGCAAAATCTCTAACCCTTTTTAATAATCTATTTGCTATACGAGGAGTCCCACGACTGCGCTTTGCAATCTCTATTTTTGCTTCTTTGTCTATATCTATTCCCAATATCTTTGCTGAGCGATCAATAATAATTGCTAATTCATCTTTGTTATATAATTCAAGTCGTGAAATAATACCAAATCTATCTCTAAGTGGGCCAGTAATCATACCTGCTCTTGTTGTTGCTCCAATTAGAGTAAAAGGTTTAATTTTTAAACGCATATTTCTTGCAGATGGACCTTTCCCAACTATAAAGTCGAGAGCAAAATCTTCCATCGCTGGATATAAAATTTCTTCAACATTTTTATTAAGTCTATGAATTTCATCTATAAAAAGAACATCATTTGTGTTTAAGTTTGTCAATATCGCTGCCAAATCCGCCGCATGCTCTATTGCTGGACCTGAAGTAATTTTTAATTGAGATCCCAATTCATTTGCAATGATGTGTGAAAGGGTTGTCTTCCCTAATCCCGGAGGACCATATAACAAAACATGGTCAAGCGCTTCTTTTCTCTCTTTCGTAGCCTTAATATAAATTTGAAGATTGCTCTTTACCTTCTCTTGTCCAACATATTCTGCCATACTTGTTGGGCGAAGTTTATTTTCAATCTCCACATCAGTTATATTCTTTGTGCTTGTTATAAATCTGTTGTCGGTTGTATTATCCATTTATTTCTCCAATTTTTAATTTATAATCTAACTATTTATATTTTGAAAGACTTTTCTTACAATATCTTCTGCTTTATCTTTATTTATTGCGTTCTCTCTAGCCATGCGATATGCATCATTCTTACTTACTCCAAGAGAAATAAGAGCTTCAGTCGCCTCATCAACAGCCGATTCATTAACACACTCATCTTGTTTTTCATTTTCAATAGAGCCATAGCCAATTAAATCAATTTTATCTTTTAATTCAAGGATAATTCTCTCCGCCGTTTTTTTCCCGATTCCTTTAAGTGTTGAAAGCAGTTTGATATCTTCTTTTTTAATTGCTATTGCCAAATCTGATAATCTCACACCCGATAAAATCGACAATGCGACCTTTGGACCAATCCCCGAAACTTCTGTTAATTTTAAAAACATATTTTTTTCATCTGTTGTGGCAAAGCCATATAAACTCATCTCATCTTCTCGAACATTTAAAAAAGTATAAACTTTTGAAACATTTCCAACGCAAGGCAAAG
>JAQVQJ010000110.1 GCA_028701635.1 Clostridia bacterium
AAGTCATCATGAATCTTGTCATATCAGGATTGGTGATAGTGATTGGCTTACCATCATGAATTTGTTGTAAAAAGAGCGGAATAACACTTCCGCGACTAGCCATAACATTGCCATATCTGGTTAAACATAAAACAGTGTCGCCTGGCAATAATTGCCGACTTCGAGCAATCACATTCTTTTCCATTAAAGCCTTACTAATGCCCATTGCATTGATTGGGTAAGCCGCTTTATCAGTGGAAAGGAAAATAGCTTTCTTCACATGATTAGCCACACAAGCGGTAATAACATTGTCACTGCCAATAACATTGGTCTTTACGGCTTCCATCGGATAGAACTCACAAGATGGGACTTGTTTCAAAGCAGCCGCACTAAAGACATAATCCACACCTTTAAAAGCATCTCTAATAGAGTTATAGTCTCTCACATCGCCAATATAGAATTTCAATTTATCATTGTTATACATTTTTCTCATATCATCTTGCTTTTTTTCATCGCGAGATAATATGCGAATTTCTTTAATATCAGTTCCTAAAAAACGATCAACAACGGCATGACCAAATGATCCCGTACCACCCGTAATTAATAAAACTTTATCTTTTAATATGCCTGTATCTTTAGCGGCATATTCTTGAAGCTTTTCAATCGCTCTTTCGAGTTTTAATTGATCAACATTACTTTCTTCATTTTCATACATCACAAATGTTCGTAAAGGCATTCCCACAATTTCAGAAGCCTCTTTTTGAGTTAATTTGCACTTTTTGCGTATTTCTTTTAAGGTCATATTCTTTTTCTCCCATAAATAAAATAGCTATATTTCTTTTTTATTTCAATGCAAAAGTGCAAATACTGCATTTTTAAAAATTATTTTGAAACTAAATCACAAACGATGTTATAAAAAAGCAAAGAGGTTGCATCTTTTGAATGATTTTTGTCGCCAACAAATAAAGCCTTTTTAGTTATTTCGTTGCGAATATTGCTATCGTTAATAAATGAAATTAATGATGATTTTAACTCCCTTTTTTCGCAACAAACATATGCGCAACTATTGTCGGCCAAGTATTCAATTGCTCCAGCTTTTAGCGGACCATAGGCAAAAACTGGAACACCGCTCTTTAAATAATCACTTATTTTAGTTGATAAAGAGTAAGCCGCTAAATTTGCATCTTTATTGCTAAAGTTTTCAACAAAGAGTAAGGCTTGACTTTCATGTATTTTTTCAATTATTGTTTCATAAGAAACAGATCCATGAAATAATACTCCACTAGCTTTTTTTAATTTTGATAAAATTTTTTGATCATGACAAGGCGCGTAAACATCTACACAATAATTTTTGTTAATACTATGGATTGTTGATCCAATTTCAATAATAGATTTATATCTCCCTAATGCCAAATTCCCTGTGTAGAGAAGGGAAGATATTTCTGTTTTGCGTTGTTTTTTTGATTGAGTCATATTAGATGAAATGTATAAAACATCAGAGTGATGCAATAGATACGGAAATTTTTTATATGTTGAATATTTATGAAATATTTTAGGAGAATTAAAAAAAGTAAAAATATTATGCTTAAAAATTGTCCGCACCATTTTTTTATACTTACAACGATATAAGTAATAAAAAGGTGACAATGAAAAATGGCCATTAAAGTAATAATCATCGCCAATGACTGTTACCATTGGTATTTTTCTTGAAACGGAAATATAATAAGCAATTTCAAGAAGGAAAAAATCATTTGAAAAAGCAAGATAAACTACATCAGGATTGAAATCATCAATCCATTCTTCCAATTCTTGAGTGTCCCATGTTTTCTTTTTCCAAAGCCATTTTCTTAATAATTTAACAAGAGGCGTTTTATGATTTAAAATGAAAGAAATGATTCTTGACTTAAGTTTTAAGCGCTTCTTTTCGTTGTTTTTATTGGCTGATTCAAAAATTGATGAATCCAAATCTTTATCTAAGAAAATTTTGCCAATACATTTTTTAAATTTTAGTCGAGCATCAAGCATCATTTTATCAGTGATTTGATAGAAAGTTTTACAATGTCCATGACAAGGTTTTTCAGAATTTGAATATATTTGTGCAGCGTTTTCTCGATCTTCCCAGTATCCAAAATATGATCCCATAGCACGAGACTGAGATGTTGAATTATAAGGTGTTGATCCAACAATAAGAATATTAGGTATTTTCTTCATTTTTTCTGATTAATATTTGATTATAAATATTAGGTAATTTTGAATCAATGTTGGATTCAAACTTTTTTCTAATGCTGTCAAAAGCATTTTGCGATATTCTCAAAGTTTCGTCAGGATTTTGCAGTAAGAAAATAATTTCTGAAGCCAGAACAGATACTTCTTCATAACGATATAAAAAGGAGTTCACGTTATGATTCATAAATTCAAGAACGCTTCCGCAAACACTAGAAATGCACGGCATTCCTATATACATAGCCTCTCTAACGCTTCCGACATGAACTTCCATACACGATGGATTGACAAAGAGATTTGATTTCAGCATATTTTCTTTCATCTCTTCTTGAGTCAACTGACCGGCAAAAACAATGTTGTTTTGAAGATTGTTTTTTTTGACATATTTTTTTAGCCAAATTTCAAAAAGACTAAGTCGATAATTTGGAATTTTGTAACTACTTTTTAAAGCGAATGGACCAGGAATAATAACCTTAATATTTGGAATAATATTTCTTACAATATTTATTGCCATAATCAGAATAAAAAGTCCTTTATTCAAGTCTTTTCCAAAGATAGTGAAAATCGTGTTCTTTTCACAAGAATTGTAATTCCATTTTGAGTTTAAAAAGGCATTATTAACCTGAAGAGGATATTTAAAAACTTTGATAGATTCGTTAAGTAAATGATAGTAATGATAAGTGTAGTCATTGTCAGTTAAAATTCCCAATGAATGCAAAGCTATATATTTTTCAAGTATGAATTGCTTTTTATAATATTTTTGCTTTATTTTTGATTTTAAATAAAGAAGATTTCCAATTAAACCCAATTTAATTTTGGAAATTCGTTTTATTTGACCAGCTAGATAAAGCGAGTGAATTCCAATTAAACCTTGAGGAAAAATTATTGTCGGGATATTAGCGGCATTAGCTTTTGTAACGTCATAAGCTAAGCCAGTTTCCGATCCCCATATGTGAATGATATCTGGATGTGAACGAGAAATTATTTCCTGAAGATTTTTAATTGTTTTTTTATTCCCCTTTTTCCCAAAACTGATTTTTGGAAGATGAACAACAAAGGCTTTTGAACCATTCTTTTCGCTCGAAATAAGTTGATTTACTTTTGCTTTTTTTGAACAGCAAACATAATCAATGGAAATATCATTCCTGCTATTCAAATCTAAAAGTGCATTATCAATCCATCCGCCTGAAACATTATTTAATAATGGCCAATTAAAAATTTGCCTAATACAATTTCTTGGTGAACCAATAACCCATAATACTTTCATATTTTATTTATCATATTCTCCAAAATCTATATCATAAAGAATATGTTTTTCTCTTTTGCTTGCTTCGATAGGAATTCTCCAATTTTTATATAAAGTTTCAAGATATAAATCAAAATTTTTAACTACTGTAACGCTTAAATTCTCAAAAGGCATTTCAATTGTGTCGAGAAACATTTCAGTAGGAAACATGTGCTGCTTGTAAGAGAAAGAAGCGTGACCAGAAGTAACAAAATCGGTTTTTTTATGATATGAAAGGATTGATGCTGAAATTTTAACCCATGTCCTAATTGTTAAAAAAGAAAAGCAAAATCCAATAAAGCGTCTTTTATTATAAAAAGATTTTAAATCCTTATTTATTGAGCACTGTTTTAAAATTGGTTCGGATGGATATTTGAAATCTCTACCGCCAGTGGCTGCGATGCAACATATTTTATTCGCGAATGATTTTAATGATCGTAGAAATTTTGATTTTGGCACAAAATCGAGAATAAAAACGTCAATGGAAATACCTCGCCAATATTTTTTTGGCCATGGTAATCCAGCGTATTCTATTTCAACATAAGTAGTATTGTTAAGCATTACCTTAGCAAAACGGCATGGGTCTCTTTTTACTTTTCCAGGCAACGAAACGCTATATTTTCCTGGAAAATTTTCATCTAAATATTTTCTAAGACAAGGCAAATCTTTTCTGAACATGTATATATCAATATCGTCATCCC
The DNA here is from genome assembly GCA_028701635.1 of Clostridia bacterium. Next base: position 4,189 of record JAQVQJ010000110.1, read on the forward strand.
AAGGAATGAATCCATTATGCCTTGCGGCTCCAAGAGCTGAACCATAAGCCATGCTATAATAGATATTATTCTTTTTCAAAACAAAGTCGACATCTTTTAAAATATCCAAAATAACTTTTTTTAATTTCAAAGTCTGATCATCCGAAAGAGCATAATTCTCAAAATACTTATTATTTATTGTCTTTAAATTCTTGTTTGCTTTCATACCAAT
>JAQVQJ010000111.1 GCA_028701635.1 Clostridia bacterium
TTTTATAGGTGATATTTCAAAATTTTCTTCCATTAAAGAATTAAGCCCTTTAAGAGTTAGTAAAGTTCCACCACGCTGTTCTGTCGATCTCACAATCCCGGGATAAGCGAGATAGTCTATAGATTTTCCATGAGTCAATCGTACTCCAAAATATGAGATGGAGAAATCATTAAGATGATTATGTCCACAAAATATACCTTTTGTACTTCCCATGGCTAAAATCTCACCAAAAAGAGGACTATCTTCATCTGGACAACTGATTTTTTCACTTGCTTCATTCGCCCAGCCATAAAAATAAGTTACATTTGGATTGTCTGCACGATAGGCCAACCACGCATCTTCATAGTCTTTTGAAGGAACATGATAGAAGATAAAAGATTGGACAATTTCTCCAACATAGTCATTAATTAAATTTAAAGAGTCAACATACCAGTCTGTTTGTTCTTGAGAAATTGCGGTGTATCCGCTTAATTGATAGCCGTTTTTATAATCTCCATCATCGAAAAGAATGATTGAGGAGTTAAAAGAATTGTCATTATTATATACGTTAACTATATGGTTTCCCATTCCGTTTAGATAAGATGGACCTCTGTCAAAAAGACAGTATTCTAATGTTTCACTTTCTAAAAAATTACATAATTCTGACTTGGAATACATGGCTACATATTCCGCATCATGATTGCCAAAACAAATTGTCCAAGGAGTTTTATAATATTCTATAATTTGAGCAACAATTTTTAAAGCAGATAAATTGTCATTTGTTCCCGTTGCTATAGAGAGGGGATATACAAGATCTCCTGTTAAGACTATTAAATCGGGTTGTGAATATTCTATTAAAGCACAAACATTTTCTAATGCTTTTTTATCTTTTTTTACGCATAAAATTCCATTTCCTATATGTAAGTCAGTTAATTGTAGTATTTTAATATCTCGATTTTCATTTAATTTAACTGAATTGTAACCTAATTCATCTATAAAAATGTCTGCTGTTGTTTGTTGATAATCAGTTGGAATGAGATAACTATAATCTATGTTAGAGGTACAACCTGTTAAAAGAAATAAAGAAATAAGGGAAAATAAGGCAATGAATATTATTATTTTATAATTAATAGATTTTTTCGTGTTAACTTTCATATATATTTATACCTTTGTTTTTTATTATGTTACTCAAAAATGATATTATCAAAATAAACACACTTTATCAAGTAAATTTAACTATATACAGTATAATGACATAATATGATATGTGGAGTATTTACATATGGAGAAATTTTTAATTAGAGGCGGAAAGAAATTACAGGGCATAGTAAATGTGACTTGTTCGAAAAATGCATATTTACCAATCTTAGCAGGTTGTGTGTTATCAAATAAAAAAATAGTTTTGCATCATTGTCCAAAATACTTAGATGTTATAAATATGATTAGAATTTTAGAAAGTTTAGGTGGAATAGTAATTCCCAAAACTCCTAGCGGAGAATTAGAAGATGATTGTGATATTTTAGTTGATTGTTCGAATATCAATTCAAATACAATTCCTCATGATTTAGCTTCCGTTATTCGTTCTTCTATTTTTAGTTTAGGAGCGATTTTAGGAAGGGTAAAAAGAGCGAAAGTGGCATATCCTGGAGGTTGCGATATTGGAGCAAGGCCGATAGATTTACATATTAAAGGATTAAGAGCATTGAATGTTAAAGTCTCGGATAGGTATGGCTTTATAAATTGCGATGGTGAAAATATGCGAGGTGGTGTTGTAAATTTAGATTTTCCTAGCGTTGGAGCGACTGAGAATATTATATTGGCTGCCACATTGACAAAAGGAATTTCTGAGATTATAAATGCTGCAAAAGAGCCTGAAATTGTTGATTTAGCAAATTTTCTTAATTCATTAGGAGCAAAAATCTATGGAGCAGGGTCAAGTAATATTTTAATTGAAGGTGTTAAAGAACTTGACGGCGGAGAATATACTCCTATACCAGATAGGATTATCGCTGGAACATATTTAATAGCTGGAGTTATGACAAGTGGAGAGTTGCAAATAAAAAATTTTCGCCCAGATCATAATGCTGCATTGTTAGAAAAAATAACTAATTCTTCTTGCAGTATTAAATATGATAATGGTATACTTAATTTGAAATCCGATGGTAAATTGAAATCAATTTCTAAGATTGAAACTTCACCTTATCCGGGATTTCCAACTGATTTACAAGCCCAAACATTAGCTTTACAGACGGTTTCAAAGGGAACAAGTATTATTGTTGAAAATGTATTTGAAACAAGATTTAAGCATGTCCCAGAACTGATTAAAATGGGAGCAAATGTTACAGTTAAAGATAGAACGGCAGTTATATCTGGAGTTGAAAAACTGTATGGTGCAAGTGTTAATGCAACTGATTTACGAGGCGGAGTAGGATTAGTCTTAGCTGGACTCGTTGCAGAAGGGGAAACAATTGTTAATCATGTAGAGCAGATTGACAGAGGTTACTATAAATTGGAAGAGCAGTTGAAATCTTTGGGTGCGGATATAGTAAGACTTAAAAATATTTAGGCGGGATATGGGATTTATAAAAAGACATAAAAAACTTGTAATTATTTTATCAATAATTTTTGTCGTTTTATTGACATCAATAATTTTAACCTTTACTCTTTTTTCTCTAAAAGGTGTTACATTAGAATTTAAGACGGAAACTAGTATTTTAACAGAGGAAGAACAACAAGAAATAATTGATGAAGTAAGCAGTGAAGAAATTTCAACTCTTTTATTTTTTAATAAACAAAAATTAATTAGTAAACTTGAAAAAGATTTTCCATATCTAAAAATAGTTAATATAGAAACGGTTTATCCTTCTAATTTAGTTATACATAGTGCTGAGAGAGAAGAATTTTATGCGATAGAGTCAAACGATAATGTTTATTATTTAGATGAAGAATTAAAAATATTAAAAATTGAAGAAGGTTCTTTCAATAAAACACAATATAATGCTATTCTTTTAAATATAGCAGACTTAAACTTAAATATAATAGAGGCAGAAGCCGGGCAATTTATAACTTTTGGAGAGCAAGAAGCAGGGGAAATGGGCGAAATATTAGCAAATGATGTGCAAAATGTTTTACTTAATTTATTAACTGCATTTGAAGTCAACAACAGAAATATTGCCATTATAAGAGCAAATTATCAGTCTTTTGAAGTAAATTTAAAATATCAAGAAGCAGGAGATAGTAGAATTTGGTTTGTATGTCTTTCTATAATTGATAATTTAGGATTTGAAACTGAAATCATTGAAATAAATAAGCTTTTAGATGAGAAAATTGGAGTTATGTTTGATATTGTCAATGAGCTTGCAACAAATGAGCCAGAAAGGCTTTTAAATGAAAAATTAATAATATTTGAAAATTCAAACAATGAAATTGCTTACGTTCTTAATGAAATTGAATAAAAATGTTTTTTGTATCGTTTTGATAGAAAACGGAAGTGAAGTGGAGAAATCTCAGCATTAAATTTTAAAACGACTTAAAAATAGTTGACATAGTTTAACTATTTATTTATAATTATAAAAATAATGATTAAATATACAAAAGGAGAAATGATGCCAAAGAAGTTTGTTTCGATAGTTGATATAACTTCATCAAAAATAAATGTACTAACTGGTACACTTGGTGTCAATAATACTTTTTTAATCTGTGGAAAGGGTGATTCGGACTATGCCGGATTTATGGACGGAGATTTTTTAGAGCCAGAAAAATTAGAATTGGCAATAGGAATGGCATTGTCTAACGCGGAGGCGAGTTCGGGAAGAAAAATAGAATCAGTCTATGTTGGAATACCTGCGGACTTCTCTTTTGTTAAATGTGTTGAAGTTGAGGAAATACATAATAAAAAGGTTACAATCAGAGAAAAAGAGTTAGAAGAGTTAAATTCTAAAGCAGTTAAGGAAAATTTAATTGAAGGAAAGACAATTATTTCTTGCGCTGCAATTTGGTATATATTAGATGATAATAGAAGAATATTTAATGTTCCAAGTAAGATAAAAACAGGTAAGATAAAAGAAAAATTGTCTTTGATTTATGCAGAAAATAAGTTCATAAAGACTATTAATACACTTTTGGGACGACTTAATATAAAATATGTTGAATACATATCAACCCCACTGGCAGAAGCAAAATATCTTTTAAGTAAATTTGATAGAGATAGAAAAGCGATAATAATTGATAGCGACTTTATATCTACAAGTGTTATAGAAATATGGGGAAATGGCTTAATGGCTCTAAATTCCTTTCCAATAGGGGGAGGACATATAACAGCAGATCTTTCTGAAACTTTCAATTTGAGCTTTGGTTCAGCTGAAAGTTTGAAAAATGATATTATTTTAAGTATAAACTCAAGGAGG
>JAQVQJ010000112.1 GCA_028701635.1 Clostridia bacterium
GTTAAACAATCAAATGAGTTGTGGGATCAAATTAAAAATAAAAAATTTGATGTTGTGTTTTGCTCAGACTTAAAAAGAGCAGTTCATTCTGCAGAGTTAACTTTTAGAGATAAAGTTAAAATAATTCAAGATAAAAGATTGAGGGAATGCAATTATGGAAAATATAATGCTCAGGCATCGAATATTGTTGAGCCAATGCAAAAAGAGAATATTATAAAAAGATTTCCAGATGGTGAATCTTATGAAGATGTTAAAAAAAGAATAAATGATTTTCTTGGTTTCTTAAAAACTAATTATGACGGAAAATCGATTGCTATAGTTGCTCATAAGGCTCCTCAGCTTGCCCTAGATGTTTTATTAAAACATAAGACTTGAGAACAAGCTTTTGCAGATGATTGGCGAAATACGAAAGCATGGCAACCAGGATGAGAATATAATCTTAAATAAATATTATGAATATAGAAGCAGAGCTAAGAAGCTTTATTTCAGAAGAAAAATACAACGAACTTCTTGATTTTTTTAAAAAAGAAGCATCTTTAATTAAAGAAGATTATCAAGAAACTTTTTATTTTGATTGTGATGAGGATTTAAGAATTCAAAAAAATAATTTTTTCTCTAAAATTTGAATGAAAAAAGGTAAAATCCACGATGATTCTAGGGAAGAAATAGAAATTAAATTTGATAAAAATGATTTTGAAAAATTAGAAACATTGTTTCTTTCCTTAGGCTACAATATTGAAATAAAATGATTTAGAAAAAGATTTCAATTTAAGTGAGAAGATACAACCGTTTGTTTAGATTTTACAAGAGGGTATGGATATATAATAGAAATTGAAAAAATGTGTTCTGAAAAAGATAAAGATCAAAAAATTGAAGAAATTAAACAAAAATTTAAAGATTTAAATATAGATATTACTCCTAAAGAAGAATTTAATGAAAAATTTGTATATTATAAAAATAATTGAAAATCTCTTATATAAAAGACAATAAGATATTTTTTTATTAATATAGTTTATTATTTCTAATTTTTAACTCTTTTTTATTTTTTGTAATTCTACTTGCATAAAAATTTTTAATTTGCTAAAATCAATTTAATTATATAACTATAATTTATCAAAATTACATATAATATGCAAACCAAAGGTCGAATTACGAAAACATTTCGTATAATAACCAGTTACGTGAAATAGCCAGAAATTTCTTTATTATTTTTTAGAATTTTTTGGCAATTTATTTCAGGTCGAACATAGCTTGTGATATGATTTAATAAATTTAATATTTAACTAACACAATTATGGAAAAAATGAAACAACCAGGTGAATTATCACCTGAAAAAAAAGAGGGCTATTCTAAAGAACTAAAATTAATCGGCAGAGAAAATGAAAATGATCCCATTGATCTTGGTGCAGCTTATTATGAATCTCCTGTGGGCAAAATAACAGTACTTAAAGATAAGGAAGGTAAGGGTCAATACGACACTCATTCTGGCGCTATAGCAGACATTCCTGAAATAGGAGAAATTAATTTGGGCAGTATGTATAACGCACCAGAACGTTTGAAAAAAGTTTTGACCGCTCATGGAATTGATGTCGGTTATTCTCTAGGAGCCAACACAAATATAATTAGTGAATATTATGATCCGAGAAAAAAAGAATTTATTAGTGTAGGTTCTCCGGAATCAGAAATGGCAGAACAAGATTTTGTTTGGGGTAAAGCGGTGACTGCTGAAAAAGAAATAGAATTTTGGAAAAAAATAGGGATTGAAATTAAAGAAAAAACTGGTCATAATCTTTAATAAATTGCCAAAAAAAATTATAATAAGGAATAGAAATTTCTAGCTACATCACATAACAACGCATATCTGGCTACAGGAAATTGACATTAATTGAATCCTTAAGGAGCGTCAATTTCCCTCCGCCCAAATTTTCATCCCTTTGTTCGATGAAGGTTTAGGCGGAGACCATTAAACAAGTATTGACGGACAATTAAAATTCCTTCTGTTAAGTCGGGATGAAAACTTCAGATATGCAAAACGTTATCGGAAATAAATTAAAAACCTACTATTTATGAAAAGATTAAAATGCAATGTCGGTGAATATGGCGTAATCGTAAATTCACGAGGAGAATTTTTGATTTTAAAATTGGCGGCTAGCAAAAAATTTCCAAAAGAGACTTGGATGTTGCCAGGTGGCAGACTAGATATTGATGACCAGCCCGGGCAAGGACTTCAACGTGAAATTTTAGAGGAAACTGGTTTAAAGGTGAAGGTTGTTTGCCCGTGTCATGTTGCAAGATGGGGTTCTGAGAAACCACCGAAATATGGGGTATTTTTTCTATGTAAATTGACTGGCAAGCAACTTGTAAAAATTAGCCCTGAGCATATTGAAAGCAAATGGATAAAATTTGGCGACATAGAAAAAATCCCCTGGCACAGAACAATAAGCAAAATCGCCGCCCAAAAATCAAAAATTCTCCTGACGAATGGTTTTTAATTTACATCCGATAACAGTGTGTATGAGGTTCAAGAAAAAATGCGTTAATAATTTTCAAAGGTTGCACTTTTTCTTTCACTCAAATTTCACTCCTCTATGATAAAATAATAAGGAAGTCGGCGAAGCTTCTCATACACGCAAACGTTATACGAAATTCGCCTTAGCCCTAGTGCCATTTAATAAGTTTCTTTATGAAAATACTAATATTTCTACACGGTACAACAATAATGCACGCCAGCGCCGCCAAAGTATCAAGAAAAGAGCGTGTTAAACAAGTTGAGGACAGCGCCGAAACTGTTCGCGATTATGCTTCATATATTCCAGTGGGTAATGCTGTTCAAAAACTTAAAAGTTGGCAATCTCAAGGCACTGAAATCATCTATTTAAGCTCGCATGAAAATCAAGAAGATGTGAATAAAGATGTAGCCGTCCTCAACAAGTACGATTTTCCCGAAGGTGAAGTACTTTGGCGCAAAGACGGCAAACAATATAAAGATATTGCGGAAGAAATACGACCGGATGTTCTCATAGAAGATGATTGTGAAAGTATTGGCGGCGCTAAAGAAATGACTATTACTTTTATTGATCCCGAAATAAAGAAACTTATTAAATCAATACCGCTTCCCGAGTTCGGTGGAATTGACCATCTGCCAGATGACATAACAAAGCTTTGATGTAAATCGAGGACGGGCTAAGGCGAACTGTCGTATAACACTGAGTATCCGGTTCCACAAAATGGACTCAATTATTTTCAAAGGACTGTCCATTTTGCTCCACCCAAATTTTTTGCCTACAAATATGTTGAAATTAAGCGTCTTCCAACCAATAAACGAAAGTGCTAAAATATACGTAAATACTGAGAAATACGGCAAAAAACTTCGGATACTCAGAAACGTTATAAACCATTTTTAAAATTATTAATATGAAAAAAAAAGATAGTATGATAGATATAAACACAATTGTTGGCTTGGCAAAGGAAGAGAATTGGCAAAAGGTCGATGATTTACTTTCCCAACATGCTGGCCAGCAAGAACTTTTTGATTGGGCGAGGGGAAGTCTTAGCGACCCTGATTCTAATCTTCGTGACTTAGCTGCGAGTATACTTGAACAGACAAATTTACCACTCGAAGACGTGGTCATAGAAGGTCTTTTTGGGTTAATGAGTGAAGTTGATGAGAATAATCCCTATCCTAGTTTTAGAGCCGCATGTGCCTTGGCAAAGAGGCATGAGGACGGAAGGGTGTTGGGGAAAATAGCCGAAGTTGAGAGTAAATTACAATGTTTTGTTGGAGACGAAGACGTTGCAGAGATTGCCAAAAGCTATTTAGAAAAAATTGGGCAATCAAAAAATTCTTAAAAAGGGTACTTTTCAAAACAGCGTATAACACAGTATATCTGACTCGCTTATGCCCCCTCTCGAATCATATCTTGCCAAAATCTGATAAAATAAACAAGGTGTCGGCAAGACATCAGATATACAAAAACGTTATGTGAAATAATTTTCAGGGAGGGGCAAGTAAGATTTATAATAAATACACAACTACAACTTTATATGAATATTGAAGATCTAAATAAATTTTGGGAACTTTTAGTCAAATCAAAAAAATCCGTTTCTGAATTAGAGTATACTAAAAATAATTATGATAATTTTGGCAATTTAATAAAAGAAGATTTGCCAATAATTACAACGGATTTTTGTGAAATAGGATTGTATAATAACGAAATTTATTTTGTATTTATCGTAGAATCAAAAACATTTAATATTGAGTTATTTAATGAACTCAAAAATAAATCAAATGTAAAAATATATGGATTTATAG
>JAQVQJ010000113.1 GCA_028701635.1 Clostridia bacterium
TTGTCGTACTGCCCTAAAACTAAATCCTTAATGCGATTATCCTCATCTAGTGTATACCCGCAAATAATAAAATCTTCGTCAATTAAATTCTTAATTTTTATCCAATCTCCACTTCGTTTCCCTATTTGATAAGTACTTCGCTTTAATTTTGCGATTACACCTTCTAAGTTTTGTTCTTTTACTTTCTCAAATAGAATTTTTCCATGATTTTCTATATATCTAGAAACGTTAATAAACGAATTTTCAACTATATTATCATTTAATATAGCTTTTCTTTTTAAAAGATTATAGCTTGTAATATCTTCCCCCTTGTAATACAAAATATCAAATGCCACAAAAGTAACAGGATAACTTTTAGATTTAACCGCTATTTTAAAAGAGTTCATTGAAAGACTTCTAGTCATTAAAATATTAAAGTCGGGTTTCCCATTTTCATCTATATATACCAATTCGCCATCTAAAATACACTTTTCTTTTACTTGTTTATTGATATTTTTTAGTTCTGGATAAACTTTTGTTATATTTTTAAATCTTCTATTAATTAATGTCATTTCATTTTTGTCTAAATATGCTAAACATCTAATACCATCAAGTTTTAATTCAAAAATATAGTCATCGCTATCAAATGGCTGTGAGTTTTTCTTTAATAACATTGGCAAAATTTTTCTATCTTGAAAAAGATCCATTATGCTTCTTTCGCTTGCTCTTGCTCTTTAACTTTCTTTTTTGTTTTTTTAGAATTTGTTAAATCAAGAGCAGTTTTTTTAAGAGCGTCCATAATATTAATAAGATTTGTCTTTTTAGGATAGTGTTGCGATTTAATCTCCTCACCATTTATCTTTAATTCAATAGCTTTCATTAATTTTTCTCTATACTCATCTTTAAACATCTTAGGGTCGAATTTTTCAGTCATTCCTTTAATTATATCTTTTGCAAGTTTTAATTCTCCATCTTTTACTTTAACATCAGTTAATTTAATGGGATTTCGCTGTACTTCTTCATAAAAATAAAGTGTGTTTAAGACCATTTGCCCCTTTATAACTCTCAGAGCAACAATACTTTCTTTTGTTCCCAAAACTGTTTTTGCAACTCCCACTTTCCCCTCTTCATCTAAAGCTTTTAGGAGTAATTTAAAAGCATTATCTGCCCCAGTTGGCACAACATAAAATGCTCTATCATAATAAATAGGATCAATCTCTTCAAGTTTAACAAACTCCATAATATCGATACTTTTGTCTTTTTCGCTCTTTATTTTTTCAAGGTCTTTTTCTGTTATAGTTATATACTTATCTTTTTCATACTCAAATCCCTTAACTGTCTCATCTTGACTTATATTTTCTGGACAATTTTCGCATGTTTTCTTATATTTAATTCTATCGCCAGTTTTTTTATATAACATATTAAACCCTATATCATTATTTTTGATACAGGGAAAAAGTGTAACAGGAACGTAAACCAATCCAAATGCTATTGCACTTTTATAAGCCATATCTTTATTTTCTCACAATATCTTTTTGTTATTCATTTGTAACTAAAAAAGACTATTCAATAGTAGTTTTACTTTGAATAGCCTTTTTAATATTGATTTAAATAATTAATTACGATTGCAAAATCTTCGACCACAATGAAAATTATTTTCACATAAATAATAATTTCCGCCTTCAATTAGTAAAGTCTTACCTTCAACTAAAATCTGAGATATTTTATATCTTACTTCATCATACATTTTTTGGACTGAAGTTCTTGCAATCCCCATAATATTAGCACATTCTTCCTGAGTTAATCTTTCATAATCGATTAATCTCAAAACTTCATATTCTTCTACTAATATTTTAACTGTACCGTTGTTCAAATTGTTTAAAGGTGCAAAAGATAAATAAGTTGGCATTCCACATATTCTTCTTCGTATTCTTGGTCTTGGCATACTTAACCTCTTCTGTTTTTTCTAAGTCTATTTTCATAGAATTCTTTGTCAATTTTTGAACAACATTTTTTACGAAGTCCACGGTTACAATTAATCTCATCAATACAATTACCTTGACCTCTACCAGTCAAAGGTCCTTCCCCGTTTGGTCCTGTTTTATCAAATTTAGGCATATTCTTTCTCCTTTTATTCTAAATTTACTTTGTCAGTATAATATATTTTTTGACATATGTCAATAATATATGCAAAGTTTTTAAAATTTATAAAATAATTTTTGAGAAACCTATTGGATCAAGACTAGCTCCACCAACCAATGCGCCCACTATTTGCTTATTTTTGAATATTTTTTCTGAATTTTTTTCTGTTATACTACCGCCATAAATTATTCTTATATTATTTCCTGCATTTACTGAATAACTGTTAATTATTATTTTTCTAATTTCTTCCGCCGCTTTCGTAATATCATTGTTTCCTGCTAACAAGCCTGTTCCAACAGCCCAAACAGGTTCATATGCAATAATAATGTTTTTCAATTCATTTTCATAAATTCCATTCAAAGCCTCTACTATTTGTTTTTGTAAAGTGCTAAATGTTTTTCCTGTATTTTTCTGTCCACGAGTTTCTCCAACACATAAAATAATTTCAAATCCAAATCTTAGTGCTGTTTTTATCTTTTTATTTATTCTTTCATTTGTTTCATTAAAATATTTTTTTCTTTCACTATGCCCTATTAAAACAGAATTTACATTGAATTCTTTTATCATTTTTGCATTAATTTCACCAGTATATTGCCCGCTTTCTTCTTCATGTATATTTTGAGCTCCAAAATTTAAACCGCGACCTTTATAATCACTTGTTAAATAAAGAGAAGAGAAAGGTAAACATAAAACTATTTTCGTATTAATTTTATTCTCCACTGGAATTAAAGTAAGTAATTTATCAATATATTCCTTACATTCCATAGAAGTTTTATTCATTTTAAAATTAGCTATCAAAATATTTTTCATATCCCCTCTTTATTTATCTGACAAAGCATCTAAGCCCGGCAAATCATTACCTGCTAGAAGTTGTAAACTAGCTCCGCCGCCAGTTGAAATGTGTTTTATTTTCTTTTCCAATTTGTATGCGTTTATTGCAGCAACACTATCTCCCCCTCCAACAATTGTCAATCCGCGATTTTTAGCTATTGTTTGTGCAATTTTAATTGTTCCATTTGAGAAATTAGAATATTCAAAAACTCCCATAGGACCATTCCAAATAATAGTTTTTCCTTTTTTAATTATTTTTGAAAACATTTTTATAGTTTTTGGTCCAATATCTAATGCCATATAGTTAGATGGTATCTTATCAATTGCAAAATAATTTGCCTCAGCAGCAGGACTATAAATTTCGCTCGCCGCTACATCTTTTGGTAATAACAACAATTTATTTTTATCCTTTGCTTCCTTTAATATTTCTTTTGCTATGTCAAGACTTTTCTCATCAACAAGTGAAGTTCCTACATTATATCCTAAAGCTTTTAAAAATGTATAAGCCATAGCGCCACCAATAAGTAATTGATCTGCTGTGTTTAATAAATTTTTTACTATTGGTATTTTATCTGCAACTTTTGCCCCACCTAAAACAGCAACAAAAGGTCTAACAGGATTATTAAGTGCTTGCTCCACAGTATTGATTTCCTTTCCCATTAAAAATCCCATTCCATTTTCAGGCATAAGTTTTGCTATTCTGTGAATAGATGCGTGTTTTCTATGAACAGTACCGAATGCATCGTTGATATAGACGTCAGCCATACTTGCAAGTTCTCTTGCAAAATATAGATCATCTAATTCTTCTTCCTTATAAAATCTAAGGTTTTCCAATAAAAGCAATTCTCCTGGTTTTAAATTTTTTGCTTTTTCTTTTGCATCTGGACCTATTGCGTCAATTGCAAAATAAGTTTTATTAATTATATATTTTATTAGTTGTTGAGCAACTGGAAAAAGCGAATATTTTTCATTAAATTCGCCATTAGGACGACCAAAATGTGAACAAACGATTAATTTTGCCCCTTGCTTTAAAATATATCTAATTGTAGGTAATGCTTGGTATATTCTCGTATCATCGGTTATATATCCATATTCATCAACCGGAACATTAAAATCCACTCTCAAAAGCACTCTTTTTCCTTTAAGTTCTAAATCCGTTAACATTCTTTTCATAAATCCCCCTGGTTCTTAAGTTATTTTAACATTTAAAATTTTTTAAAACAAATTAAATTTTGATTTTTATTTGTTATTTAAAAATTAGAAGAGTATACTTTATTTTATTAAAGAAGGAGCTTATATTATGGATTTATTTAAAAAATGTTATGATTTTACCAGGGT
>JAQVQJ010000114.1 GCA_028701635.1 Clostridia bacterium
AGAACCTTTCCCGCCAGAACCCTTTATTTCTCTTACCCATATTCTGTCCCCCAACTCCCCAAAGGCTAGTTTGAGATCTTTTTCTTCATTCAAAAATAAAGTTTTTGGTTGTGGTAATTTAGCTACTTCCCATTTTTTATATGCTTCAAACTTATTTTGACAAATTCTAACTGTTTCTTTGCTTGGAAAAAAATAATTTATTTCAAGTTTTTCTCTATTTTCAGAAAGAATTTCAAGTTCTGCGCTATTCTGAGCGTGTAAAAAATTTGCTTTTGTTTCAAAAATTATTTTATTTAATAATTCTATATAATTTTTTTCATTTCTAGAAGGAACTAAATATTTTTCGTCCGTTTCCGCCCTTTGAAGATAATATTTATTACAATCAACTCCAATAAAATAAATTTTTTCTGAAGAACTCTTTAAAGATCTTATAAAGTTTGTTGATGGTGATCCCCCTGCGCCAGTGATTAATATTCTTTTAATGGATGAATTTTGAATCATTTTTAATATACTTTAAATTCCTAATTTAATCCCTTAGAACTATTTATTCATTGAAAAATACAAACCCTCGATCAGCTTAATTGATTTTAATACTTCGTTTGGTTTAACTCCTCTGCCCTCCAATAAATCCTCATAAACATTTTTGTGTAAATTTTCAAAAGACAAATTATCTTTTGAACAAAAATTATAATCTGCTCCATTTATTTTAAAAACTCTTTTTTGATTTTCTTTTTTGGCATCAGTACTTACCTGCCAATTACAAATATAATTATCTCCTTTTATAATTCCTTTTCCTGTTTTTTCATCAAGAAATTCTGTTTTAATTTCTTTAGCTTCACCAAAAAGATGTAAGAGCAAATCAAAATAATGTATTCCCAAATTAAAAAGAACTCCTCCTGATTTATCTTTTTGACCTTTCCATCCTTTATAATAATTTTCATCTCTATAAACAGAAATATCCATTTCTATAATATTATTTCCTGTTATTTTTGATTTTATTTCATTAATTAAAGGATGATGCCTTAACTGTAAAACAGTAAAAATATTTTGTTTATCTATTAGTTTTTCGCAATGTTTTGAGTCAATTGCCAAAGGCTTTTCGCAAAGAACAATTTTATTTTTTTTAGAACATTCTAAAGCCATCTCATAATGAAGGTAATTTGGAGTTAATATCACAATACAATCAGCGTCTGTTGTTTTTACCATTTCTCGCCAGGCTTCTGAATTTTTTGAGTCATTTATTATTTCTCTAATTTCACCGCCAACATCTCGTATTGCCTGAATATGAGAAGGAAGTATAAACCCTGTTCCAATTATTGAAAATTTCATATTTTTAAATATATTCTTTCAAGTCTTGCGAATTTAACAATTTATCATTATAGTCGTTGGTTGCTTTTCTTACGGGCATTTCTACACCTGCATCTTTTGCAAATTTTAGCAAAGCTTTTATGTCTTTTGGTAAACATTTTCCAAAATATCCTCTTTTGTCTTTGTGCATAATTTCAAGATGAGTTCTGCCAACTCTTTTATCAGTTGCTATTCCAGAAACTGTTTTTTCCCATTCTTCTTCTGTAAAACCTATTTTTTTTGCTAAGTCATATAACTCGTTGTTCATAGCAACTTTTACAGCAAACCAGGTATTATTGGCATATTTTATCATTTCAGCCACTCTGCAAGGAACTATGTCTTCGTAAGGAGCCAGTGGTAATTGAGCCAAAATTTCTTTAGCTGAATTAAAACTTTGTTCTGTGTATCCAATAATTTGTCTGTCTGGATTTACCATGTCATAATCAGCTGTGGCTTCTGTTAAAAATTCTGGATTAAACAAAAATTTATGCTGTGGAAATTTTTCTTGTAAGGTTTGCGTTGTTCCTGGAATAACGGTTGACTTAATTATAACAACTTTTTCTCCTGTTAATTGCTTAATTCCATCTTCAATAATTGATATATCGCATCCTTTTTCTGGACTATATGGAGTTGGCAAACAAACATAAATAAAATCTGCTTTATTTAGTTCTTCTATAGAGCCTAATCCTTTTTTGTCATAAACAAAAATTTGGTATTTGTCATTTTTTTCAAAATACCTTTTTAAAGCTCCTCCAACCATTCCTACCCCAAAAATTCCTATTTTTTTATTATTTTTCATAATTTTTTGTATATTATTTTATACCACAAACTATTATTGTTTTCAACTTAGACCCATCTATTCTGTCTCAAAAAAATGACTATATTGCTGATATTGTTCTGGGTCCAATTCTAATGCTTTTTGAAAAAAATCTCGAGCTTTTTCTTTCTCTTCTAAATAATAATATCCCAGTGCAATATTAAAATAAGTATCTGCATCTGGCCCATATTTTTCAAGTCTGTCTTTTGCCATTCCAATAATCTCCTGATATTCTTTTGTTTGTTCAGCTGTGGCTATATATCTTGAATATTCACCTGGATCTTCGTTAAAATCATAACCGAAATCTTTTGCTGTTTTATAATTTTGCATAGCAAGGTCATATTCTTCTGCAACATAATAATAATGCCCCATAATCAAACTAGGAAAATAATCAAAAGAAGAAACCCTGCTAACATAATCTTTAAGTAAATTTTCTCCTTCTTTAAAATTTCCTTCTGCCAAAAGCACGTGAGCTATTTCGTTGTAATATTCAATTCTTAAATCAGAACATTTAAAAGCTTTATCTAAAACAATTTTAGCTTTTTCTAAATCATTTTTTTCTAACTTTTCATACCCAAACCTATAAGTTCTTGCTAAAATATAATAAATTTGAGGGTCAAATGATCTATTTTCAATAAATCTTTCTAACTCAGGAGTTAAAAAATCATAAAATTCCCCAATTTCATCAATCTCTTTTTGCGTAAATGTTTTTTCTTGTTCTAAAATACCAAGAAAAACCCAACCAATTCTTTTTCTAATTTCCCAAAAAGTATATGGGGACTTAATAGAAAAGGCTCTTTCGGCAAATGGTTTTGCCTCTTTATAGTATCCATTGCTTGTAGCAGCCAAAACCTGAAAAGCCGAAGCATTCGCCATATAAGGAACTAAAACAGTTGTATAAATTCCAAACACACATAAAATTCCTACTACAGATAAAGCAATATTTTTAAATACTTTTTTATCAGCATTAATCGGCGGTTTTTTATCAGCATTAATCGGCGTTTGCTGTAAAGCAACAATAAAAGCTAAAAATGGAAACAACCCTAAATAAACAGGTAATGTGTCAAAAAGAAAAATTCCTTGAATAATATAGGCTGAAAAAACAGAAGCTAAAACAAAAGACAGAATTTTTTCTTTTTTTGATATTTTAAAAATAACATAATAAACGCTTGATAAAAAAAATACAAAAAAAGAAAACAAAACAACGCCACCTGTTGCTAGTTGTTCAATAATTTGGTTGTGTGTTCTGTCAAACCACGGGTCGCCCCTTCCAATTCTGTAATCATAATATTTATTAAAAGCTGTTCCAAAATTTTCAGGGCCATATCCAAAAATAGGTTTTTCTTTAAAAGCTGTTAAAGCAATTTGCCAATTTAAAACACGCTCTCTTATAGATCCAATTTCCCAAAACTCAACAACTTCTGTTACACGAGCTAACATTGGCCTATTTTTAATAAAATCAGTTTCCTTAGCTGAGAACAAAGCAATAACACAAATTATTCCCAAAACTAAAACAACAACCGAAGAACGAGCTAAATTTTTGTTTTGTTTGTGTAAAAATAAGGCAGAAAAAATACAAAAAAGAAAAACTGCAAAAGCCAGCCCCAAATAAGCTCCTCTTGTTTGTGTAAAAAATAAAGTAATTGCAAAGAAAACTGATGCTACAAAAAATAAAATATTAATATATTTTTCTTTAAAAAAGTTTTTTGCAATTACTATATAACAGAAACCAATTGAAAATAACAAATAAGCTGCCAAATATGACGGATTGCCAAAATTACCGTGAAGTCTCCCTTGGGTTGCCAAATTTAACCAAGCATAAAAAGAAACCAAAAAACTTGTGCTTATAAAAACAGAAAAAAGTATTTTCCAATCTTTTTCTGTTTTAAATGTAAAAAATAGCATTACAAAATATAAAATCCAAAACCCATATTGAATTACTCCGTCTTGCCTTTCAATACTAGAAAAAAAAGAATACTCAGGAGAAACTCCCAAAAAAGAAACTAAAACTTGAGCTAAAAAAAATATAATCAACCCAAAAACCAAAATATTTTTAAAGGGCAAAAAAATCTC
>JAQVQJ010000013.1 GCA_028701635.1 Clostridia bacterium
AGCACAGGTGAATTTTATAAAAATAAAATAAATATTGGTAGGAATAAAGATAACTTTATAGAAAAAGCAAAACTAAAACTAACAGAAACTAATAAAGTTTCTAAACTATAAAAAATGATATTTGGAGGAGATTTTATGACGGAACATAAGAATAGGTGCATTAGGTGCGGGATAATTGTAACTAGCCAAACTGCATTTCCAGACAGGAAACTAGGTGGGCCTTGTCCAAAAGATTATCAATGAAATCATAGCTGAACAAAAGCATAACTATAAGCAAATAAATGAAAATAAAATATTCAGGCAGGACTTGTCAAATAAAAATTAGCTAAAAACAAGTCTTTGCCAAGAATAAATTAAAATTAGGTTAAATAAATTAAGAAAAAATTTTAAAAAATAAAATAAATCAATTGATTATCATGAAAAAGATAGATAATTTGCTAAAAAAGATTCTTTTTAATATAACTAGTGAAAAAAAGGCTAAAGAAATTCTATCTAATTCAGACAAAAAAAGATTAACTCTTTCAATAATAACTACCATAATTACCTTTATTTTATTTATCTTATTTATATTATTAGGACAATTCATATCTGGCCCAATAATAAATGCAATACTTATCATAATTATTTTTGGGTTATTTGGTATAAGTTTTTGTCTAATACCCTACTATTTAGGCAAACTATATCGTTCCACAAAAAGCCCAATTTATATAATAATAGCAATAATAATAATTTTAGTCTTTATTCCAACAATAGTACTAATACTTATTGGATACTTGAGTTCTAGCCAAACCACAAAACCAATAAAAAATCAAGTTACTTCAACATCAAATGAACAAGTTAAACACAATGAAAAGAAGAATACAATTGAATCTAATTATAATGAAAATGATTATCTAATTAGTGATGTGAAAAATATTATAAACAAAATAATATCAAATCTTAGAGAGATAGAAAACAACGAAGCCTTTGATCTAGTTTTTGAAAAAAACAAAATGGATCGCGCAAGAAAAGTAAACGCAATAACCACAACAGACATAATCTATAAAACAATTAATCTTTTTGACAGATTAGAATCACAACTAAACCAAATAACTAATAATCAAGCCGATTTAGAACATTCAAAAAACAAGCTAAAACAAAAACAAGCAATTTTTCTAACAACAAAACTATGGGACATAATAAATGATATAAAAAATACCAAAAACAAAATTAATAACCTCCAAAGAACAATAATAAATACAGCAGAAATCAACGATATAATAAACGAACTAGAAAACATAAAAAATCAATTATAATTATGAACAACAAACTAACAGAAGCAGGAAAAATAGCGAAAATGTGAGGCGATTAAATGAAGATTTCACAAATATTAGATAAAATTGACGATAATCAAATATTTGTCCCAGCATTCCAAAGAGAATATGTATGGAAAAGGGAAAACGCAAAAGATTTAGTAAACTCACTTATACTTAAGTACCCCACAGGAACAATGCTAACTTGGGAAACAAGCAACCCTCCAGAGTTAAAAGGAAGTTGGAAATACAAAAAAGAACAAGGATCAGTTAAAATAATACTTGACGGGCAACAAAGAATAACTACATTATATCTTTTAATTCGAGACAAAATACCCCCCTATTATAAAAAGCACGAAATTGTAAAAGACCCAAGAGGATTATATGTAAACATAAAGAATCTAGAATTACAATATTACAAACCATCAACAATGCAAAACGATCCTTTATGGGTAAACATAACCGACATCTTTCAGAAAAAATTAAGAGAAAGAGATGTAATAAAGTCAATTGAAGCAAAAGAGATAAAATTGTTAAGAGAAGATGAAGATAAAATATATGATAATTTTAGGGATATAGAAAACATCCTTGATTCTGAATTCTTAGAACAAACAATACCAGTTAGAGCAACCCTAAAAGAAGCAATAGATATATTTTATATTGTAAATTCTAGTGGAGTCAACTTAACCGAAGCAGAACTTGCTCTCGCCCAAATATCAGGATATTGGCCCGAAGCAAGAGAAGCATTTAAGAAAAAATTAGATGAGTTAAAAGAAAACGGTTTTGTTTTTAAACTTGATTTTATTATTTACTGTCTCCTAGGAGTGTTATACAATTTAGGATCTGACATGACAAAACTGCATGACAAATCAAATGAGGCAAATCTAAAAAAGGCATGGAAAAAACTTGATGAAGAGGTTTTAGATTATACAACAAACATCCTTCGTGCACAAGCATATGTAGATCATTCAAGCGAAATAAATTCGCCTTATGCATTAGTCCCAATAGTAGTTTATTTCTATAATAAAGGGGTCGATAAGCTTTCAGAAAGTGAAATTAAAAAAGTAATAAAATGGTTCTATTATTCACAAGTAAGACAAAGATACATAAGTCAATTACCACAAAAATTAGACAAAGACATAGGAATTGTTGTAAAATCTCAATATCCTTTTGATGAATTATTAAACAATATAAAAATTGAAAGAACACTAAAAATAACTCCTGAAGAATTCATTGGGGTCGATGTAAGAAATGCATTATATAGTTTAATGAGATGGTTTTTCAAAAGTCAGAATGCGATTTGCCTTACAACCGGAAACGGAATAAGACAAAACATGGGCAAAAAATATTCTCTTGAATGGGATCACATATTCCCATATTCGATATTGAAAAAAAATGGGTACAATATGAATAACAGGTACAAATATTCATTAGCCCACGAAATCACAAATAGAGCAATACTAACAAAACTAGCAAACCGAAAAAAAAGCGATGAACCTGCAGAAGAATATCTAAAAAATATAAAAAATAAATTTCCTTCAGCACTCAAACTACAACTTATCCCTGAAGACGAATCATTATGGAAACTAGAAAACTTTGAACAATTTCTAGAAAAAAGAAGAACCTTGCTTGCAGACCAATTAAACATTTTCCTAGAAAATATAACAAAAACAAAAGAAATTGAAACTAAAATATCTCTAGAAGAACTTATCGAAGAAGGAGAAAGTGAAGAACTTGAGTTCAAATCATCTTTAAGATGGAACTACAAATTAGACCAAATAGACAAAGAAATGGAAAATGTGATAATAAAGTCCATATCTGCATTTGGAAATGGACAAGGAGGAACATTAATAATAGGAGTAAATGATGAGTCAGAAATATTAGGTTTAGATAATGACTACTCTTCTCTAAATGGTTCTAAAGATGAATTCGAATTACACCTCAGAAATTTATTAAACAAGAACTTTGGAAAAGTATTTGCCACAAATGCAATTAAATTAAACTTTGAAAAAACAAACGATCAAGAAATTTGCATAATAAAAATTGAAAAAAGCCAAAAACCAATTTATTTAGAAATAATTGACAAAAATGGAAAGAAACAAGAAAAATTCTATGTACGAAGTGGAAACACATCACAAGAACTAACCCCCAGTGAAATGAATGAATATATAAAAACAAGATTTAACTAAAGGTGAAATAATGACTGAAATAATAAACAACAGTAAAGAAATAGGAATTATCTGGAATTCTGCAGATGAAATACTTAGAGATATTTACAAGCGTCATCAATATCAAGATGTAATCTTACCGTTTGTTGTACTAACAAGAATAGAAAGCGTATTAATAGAAAAACGAACAGAAATAGAAGCAGAAAATCAAAAACAATTATCAAAATTATCTGAAAAAGACAAACAACGAATAATATCAGAAAAAGTACTTGCAAGCATAGGCTTTGACAATAAATCAACATTTACACTCAAAGCACTTGCAGAAGAAAAAGAAACAGCACTTAAAGAAAACTTCCGAGCATACATAAATGGATACACACAAAACATACAAGATATATTGCAAAATTTTAAACTTACTGATAAAATAGCTGACTTGTCAAAAAATAAAGTTCTATACTCATTAGTAAAAAAATATTCCTCACTAAGCCAAGATCTTTCTCCAAAAAACCTTGATAACCTCAGAATGGGATACATATTCGAAGAACTCATAAGACGATTTGCAGAAGCAAGCAATGAAGAAGCAGGAGAACACTTCACACCTAGAGAAATAATCGAACTAATGGTAGAACTAACAATAGACGATGACCCAATACAACCTGGAGAACTAAAAAGAGTATACGACCCCGCTTGCGGTTCTGGGGGAATGCTCACAATAGCAAAAAACTACATACAACACAAACACCCAAAGGCAAACATAGTACTATATGGCCAAGAAATAAACCCAGAAACCTATGCGATATGTGCCTCAGATATGCTACTAAAAGGAGAAAAACCAACAAACATAAAACACGGAAACACACTAACTGACGACAAACTATTAGAAGAAAAATTTGATTACATGTTATCAAATCCACCCTACGGAAAAGACTGGAAAAAAGACAAACCAGACGTAGAAAAAGACACAACAGGAAGATTCAACAAAGACATGTTACCCAGAATAAGTGACGGACAAACACTATTCTTACAACAAATGCTGTCAAAAATGAAAACCCCCCAAGAAGGCGGCTCAACAATAGCAATAGTATTCAACGGTTCACCACTCTTCACAGGAGATGCCGGCTCAGGAGAATCAAACTTCAGAAAACACTTACTAGAAAACGATTTAGTAGACGCAATAATCGCACTGCCCGAAGAATTATTTTATAACACGGGAATAGCAACATATATTTGGTTAGTAAGAAACAAAAAAGAAAATCGAAGAAAAGGCAAAGTACAACTAATCAACGCCACAACAATCTTTAAACCTATGAAAAAGAGCTTAGGAAAAAAAAGAAACTACATTGAACCTGAACAAATAAAAGAAATAGCAAAAATTCATCAAGAATTCAAAGAAAACGAGTACTGCAAAATATTCGACAATACAGACTTTGGATACACGCGAGTATCGCTTGAATTATCTGAATTAGACGAAAAAGGAAAACCATTATTTGAAACAATAACCAAAAAAGTTAAAGGCAAGGAAGTGCAAGTAAAACAAGAAATAAAAACCAAAGATGACGAATATGTGCCACTCAAAGATAACATTGAGCAATATTTGAAAAAAGAAGTTGAAAAACCATACAAAATACTGGATCAAAAAGTAGGCTATGAAATAAACTTTACTCAATATTTCTACAAATACAACCCGCTCAGAACCACGGAAGACATTGCAAAAGACATAACAAAACTAGAAAAACAAAGCCAAGACCTACTAAAAGAATTGGGGTTATTGAAATGATCAAATTCAATAAACTAAAACATCTTGTTAGAAATAAAACTGTAAAAGTTCAGAAATTGCCATTTCACATTGATCTAGAAAATATTAAATCAAAATCGGGCGAGTTAATCATCGGAGAATTACTAGACCTAGAGAGTAATTTAGGCGAAGCACATGCTTTTAATAAATGTGATATTTTATATGGAAAATTAAGGCCTTACCTTGAAAAATTTTATTTTTGTGATACGGCTGGCAGTTGCTCTTCAGAATTCTTGGTGCTTGAATCAATTAAAGTTTACCCAAAATACTTGTATCAAGTTGTAAGAACACCGTACTTTAATCAATATTGTGATGCACACTCCTATGGGGTAAAGATGCCGCGTACATCATGGAGGTTTGTGCGTGAAATAGAAATTCCAATCCATCCATTGTTGGATCAGGAAAAGATAGCAACTAAAACAGACCTAGCGAATAGATTAATACAACAGACAATTACTTCAAAAATTCAACAGATAGAATTATTGCAAGAATATGAAAAATCAATAATTCACCAAGCAGTCACAAAAGGCATAGACAAAAACGTAAAATTGAAAGACTCGGGAATAGAATGGATGGGACAAATACCTTCTCAATGGAATGTTTTTCTTCTTAAACGGCTTTGTGCTGAAAGAATTACTGATGGGCCTCATGAAACTCCTGAATTTATTGATGCCGGAATCCCATTCCTTTCAGTAGATTCAATACAAGAAGGCAAAATAATTTTTGAAAACTGTCGTCACATATCGATGGGTGCTCATGATGAATATAAGAAGAAAGCAAATCCAAAAAAGGGGGATGTTTTGTTAGGAAAAGCAGCATCAGTAGGAAAAGTTGCGTTAGTTGATGTTGACTTTGAATTTAGCATTTGGTCACCTTTAGCACTGATTCGGACAAACAATAAAAGATTGTTGCCTGAATTTCTTGAACTATACCTGAAATCAGATATTCTACAAGATCAAATATCTATATTAAGTAGTGAGAATACCCAAAAGAATATTGGCATGAATAAGATTGAAAGAATTCACATAATTGTTCCGCCGATTATGGAACAACAAGAGATAATTAAAACCGTTAAATTAAAAATTAGTCAAATACACAAATCTATTGATGTCATAAAAAAGACTATTGACGCAATTGAAGAATATCGTAAGTCTTTGATTTTTGAGTTGGTTACTGGTAAAGTGAGGGTTGCTTAGTATGAGTTTTCCGAGTGAAAAAGAGTTTGAAGAGCATTTCTGCAAGGAGTTAGAAAAGGAATTTCCTTTTTCTAAGATGATTTATAAGAAAAGAGATACTGCTAATATTGATTTGGATTCTCTTATTGATGATGAAATCTTAAAAGATTTTTTAGAAACTACTCAGAAGGAAGAGATTGATGAGTTAAAAATTGATTTGGAAGACGAGTGGTTTTCTAGAATTAAAGAGGAAGTTGTTAAGCAGTTGGAGTCAAAAAAACTTTTTGAAGTGCTAAAGGAAGGAGTTGAAGTAAAAGGACGAACTATTAAACTTGTTTATTTTAGACCAGCGACTTCGCATAATAAAGAAGAGTTAATGCGATACAAATCGAATGTTTTTAGTTATGTGAGACAATTTGCTTTCAAAGGCGGAATGGAATCTATTGATGTTGTTTTGTTTTTGAATGGTTTTGCTATTATTACAGTTGAGTTAAAGAATTTGCTTACTGGCCAAAATGTTGATGATGCAGTTAGTCAGTTCATTAAACGAGATAAATCATTAGCAGTTTTTAGAACTCCATTTTTACATTTGGCTTCGGACACTTTTGCAGCTAAAATTGCAGCCCAATTTGTTGAGAATTCTGCTGATGATTTTGTTCATTTTAATAAAGATGTTGAAAACGCAGGTTCGATTATTGAAAATGATTTTGTAGTAGATTATTTATATCATGATATTCTTAGACCCGAATCATTACTTGATATTATTGAATCTTATTTATTTTGTACAACTGAAAAAGATAAACAGGGAAACAAATATAGAAAATATCTTTTTCCAAGATACCACCAACGCAGAACAGTAAACAAAGTGTGTCAAGACTTAGCGAAACAATTTGCTTCAAAGAAAGAATTAAATAAGAAATACTTAATACAACACTCTCCGGGATCAGGAAAAAGTTTTACTATTGCTGTCCTTCAAAAAGCATTAAGAAACTTGCATATTGAAAACCAAAAAGTTTTTGATTCAATAATCATTTTAACAGATAGACTTAATCTTGATGGTCAAATTAAGGGAAATATTGAACCCGGTGAACCACAAAGAGGGGTTGTAGAACATGCTGAAACAACAACAGAACTTGCGAATTATCTGAATAATAATACAAAAGTAATTATTACAACAATACAAAAGTTTTCAGTAAAGAAATTAGATGACTTGTTAACTAGTCAGAAGTCTAAGAGAATTTGCTTTATTATTGATGAAGCGCATAGGTCACAAGCAGGCAAATTGCATAAGCATATGATAGAAAAGTTTGATTACATTGACGATAGTTTACAAGAAGAAATAATTGAAGGCATTGGAAAGAAAAATTACCCTAATGCTGCTTTTGTTGCCCTTACTGCGACTCCAAGCGATAAAACTTTGGAATTATTTGGAAAACCTTTTGATTATTACACAATGGATCAAGCTGAAAAAGAAGGATACATACTCAATGTAACTGATAACATTGTAACTTATTCAACCTTATTCAAATTAAGTCATGAAATTGATTCTAACTCTGAATATCCCCCAATGATTGTTGCAAAGAAAATCAAAGCAAAAGCATATGAAACCGAAAGAATTATTGGGGATAAAATAAAAGTTATCCTAAAAATATTTGAAGAAAAGACAAAAGATAAGATTGGTGGGAAAGCAAAAGTAATGATCGTTACAAGTAGTAGACTCGCAGCAGTAAAATACAAATTAATGCTTGATGAAGAAATAGAAAAAAG
This sequence comes from Clostridia bacterium, assembly GCA_028701635.1. The sequence goes on from JAQVQJ010000013.1 coordinate 8,198, forward strand.
AAAGTTACCTCATAAAACTTTAGTTGCATTTTCTGGGTCAGTACTGCATCAAGGTAGATCGCACACAGAAAACACCTTGAACAAAATTGAAAAGAGGATAGAAGACCAATTTAAAGAAAGCGAATACAAATTCATAGTGGTGGCAAATAAATTCCAATATGGATTTAATGAGCCATGCTTACATACGATGTTTTTAGACAAAGCAATAAACGGAATAAATGCGGTACAAACAATAAGTAGATTAAATCGAACATTAGTTGGCAAAACAGACACTTTAGTGGTTGATTTCACAAATTCTTACAAAGCAATAATCGCCGCATTCAAAAAGTTCAAACATGTAGTGAATGACTATTCAGGAATAAATATAAACGAATTGCCTTTATTGTATGAAGAAATATTGAAACAAAACATATTTACAAAAAAAGATGTTGATGACTTTTACAATGCAATAACTGACGCCAAAAATCCTTCTGAAACATCACAAATCCTAGCAAAAATACAGAAAAAACTAAATGACGAATACAATATACAAGAAATAAGAGACTTCAGAGGGTTACTAAATAAATTCAATGACACTTTCAATTATTTTGATAACCTATTCAAAGTAACTGACGCTGAAGTAAAGAAATTCTCAAAATTCACATTCTACTTAGCACGATTATTAGATCCAATAGGAAAGGCAGGAAAACTAGATGAAGAACTCAAGAAAGTATTCTTAATATCTCACAAAATAAAAAAAGAAAAAACAAAAACAATAATAGATTCACTAAGAACAATAACAAAAAAACAAGCTAGAAAAATGCACTACGTTACAATACCTGAAGTAGTAGATGCGATAAATACTAACTACCAACTTGCACTCGGAGAAAATGACAAAGGGCTATTCGGAGAATACATTAAAAGTATACTCCATGACTCAGAAATACTGACTGCAATAAAAGCAAACAAATCAAACTTAGAAAAACTTTTCGACACAACACTAAACAATACTCTGCGTGTGAAAGCAATAGACTATTTCATAAAAAACAACCCAAAAGAACTCTCAAACTACCTTGACACAGGAGTCTTTGACTTCATTAACCGAGAAGCATTCAATTTAGCAATAAATAAAACGGGTGAATAAATGGGTGGCGGATTAAATTATGAAAGGGAAAGCATGTCGAAAAGACACGCAGATTCAGCGTACTTCAATCGACTAGTGTCTATGAACGCAGGAGAATTTCCGAATTGCAAAGGACTTTACCCAGATTGCCCCGAAACACCCGATCTAATGAGTTCCATGTGTCGAACTTGCCCAAAAATAGAAGGAATGAAAAAACCAAAAAATAATTCTGATTAATGAGTTGATTATTATGACTAATTTGCTTTTGAGTGAGATTGATTCTGATAGGTGGGTTAAAAGGAAAGAGGATGATTTGCTTAATTTTAAATTTGATGTTTCTTCTGTTTCAAGTCATTTTTCGACTTGTGGTTCAAGTGATTTTATTGATAAACGAGGTGTTGTTGGAGAAGAATTGTTTCATTTGTCTTTTAGTTTAAAAGGGGCTTTATCTGCTCAAAGAATATTGAAGTTTTCTGATGCAAAAATGTATAAGTCTCAATTAATTTCTTATTGTCCTGAGTTAGAATATTTTATAACATTAAATTTGTGGGTTCCTGAAAATGATTTGGAACGGCATGAAAAATTTAGGGAAATTGAAAATGCCTTAAGTAAAAATGATTATAATTCATTAATAGAATTGTCGGGAAATTATCGTTTGGGTGGGAAAGATATTTTGGATTCTCAAAATTTTGCTCTTGCAGTATTGTTTCGTGGAGATATTCAATTAAAACAAACATCTGATTCTAAATTAAGTTCATGGGAGTATGCGCCAAGTTTAAAAAGAAGTGGAGAAATCAGTGTGTTTGCCGCATATTCTTCACCAATCTTTTTAGCATCAATAAAAAGTGACGAAAAAGCAGTGGGGGAAGAAAAACTAGATTTATTTACAGGAATATTTAAAATTAATAGGGTTTATGATTCCAAGATTGATTGTCAAGTTCTTTGTTGCAACCCAAATCGTGATTCTTTTTTTTGGAAGACAAATGTCAACGACGTAAACTTTTATGACTCAGACTCGACTAAATTAAATTTACTTAACTATGACACTAAAAAGTATTATGTTGGCCTGTTTGGAGAAAAAATTTTTAGAAAAAATTCTTTTTATCAAAGAGAAATTTGTTTAATTAGTTCAGAAAACATTGAATTTCCTGAAGACATTTTAGCCCATTTACTTTCTGAAAAATTATATTATAATTATTTAATAAATATCGGATTATTTAGGGCAAAAGCTATTACAAATTCAAAGATACTTAAAGTATGTTCGTTAATTCAACTAAATTCAACCGCACAGAAATTTGCAAAGGCAATATATAGAGATCTAAATTTTGAAATTAGATTTGATATAAATAACATGATAAAACTTTACTTATCTCCTTTTTTTGAAGTTGTAGGGGAAGACATTTATTATAAACCAGGGGTATTACAAAAACTCAAAAGCGTTGAATTTATTAAATTTATTAAATATATGCAAGCATTAGATATTAAAGATGTAAATATGGCGTTTGCTATTAGTAAAGAAATCAACTTTAACAAGTTTTTAGATAACTTTGAATTTGTGAAAATTTATACATATTATTCAAAACGTACTTTAATAGAAATTTTATTAAAAAATAAAGGCGAGTGGTATTTTGATTAATTCAATAGATCTTTTTAAGAAAATTAAAGACAGATATCTTGAATTTATCTTGACCACTGTTGCAAGGGAGAATGAAGAACTTTACTTTCAACTCAAAGAATTATTTTCTAATGAAAAACTATTTTTCACAGATATTTATACCCAAAAAGCAGCAGAGTATCTTAAATTACCAATAGAAGAAATTAAATCAGTCGGATTTGCAAATAGTTTTTCAGAAATACTTGTTAATCAATATTTAACTTCATCAAGAAAGCCATATAAACATCAAATCGAAGCATGGAAATTAGCTTTAACAAACAAAAATTTTGTTGTTGCAACGGGCACAGGGAGTGGAAAAACTGAAGCTTTTTTAATGCCCATAATTAATCATTGCATTTTAAACAAATTAAGTGGAATTCAAGCAATAATAGTTTATCCATTAAGAGCTCTTGCAAAAAATCAAGGCGAAAGAATTGGTGAAATGTTAGACAACATAAACTCAAAACTTAATACAAATATAAATTATGTAATTTTTGATTCAGATCTTGATAAGAGATTTAAACAAAAAAATTCAACCCATAACTCAGAATTAACCTCAAAACAACAAGCTATTGAAAGCCCACCAAACATACTTTTGACAAATTATGTAATGCTCGAAAGAATAATGACAAACCCAAGCTATTTCAAAATGTTAAATAATTCATCAATAAAATTTATTGTACTTGATGAAATTCACTATTATAAAGGTGCACAAGGGATAGATGTATCTTTACTAATGCGACGAATAAATTATCAACTAAAAAATACGCTTGATACAAAGAATATACAATATATTGGCACAAGTGCAACTTTAGGTAATCCAAAACATGAATCAACAAGTTTATTTTTGGAAAGACTATTTGGTGTTAAATTTGACTTAGAAAACATAATTTCACCAGAATACACCCCGGGTTTTGAATTAGAGAAATATGCTAAACCAACAAAAATTGATTTAACTAATGAAGAAGAAATTAAGAATTTACTAAATGAATCTGATTTAAAAGTACATGCTTTTTTTTCTGCACCACCAGATGTTTATCGTTGCAATAATTGCAATAATTTACAATCGCTTGGCGGAAAATGTAAAAACTGTGAGTCAAAAGTATCTAAAGTAGTAACCTGCAGACAATGTGGTACAGAATATTTTATTTATGAATATGAGTACCCGAAAAAAAGAGAACTTGACATCGAGTCAATAAAATTTAACCCGTTAAATCCAGCATCACCAAATTCAACAAATACTGCTGAGATAGTCCTGTCAAAAAGTAAAGATAATCTTGGAAAATATGCAAAAAAAATGTATATTTGCAAAAACAAAGATTGCCAAAAATTATTGCACGGAAATCAAACCAAATGCACATGCGAAAATACAGACCTAATGGAAGTTTATACAATTGATGATCCTTTAGAATCATTCGCTTTAAAACAAGACACTTCAAACAATAAATTCTGCCCAGCTTGCGAATTTGAAGAAAAAAGAATGAACTTAATCGTACCAACATCTAGGTTGTCAGACGAAAACTGTTCACATGTAATTTTTGACGAAGCATTTGTAAATCTCCCTCAAGAAAATAGAAAATTTTTAATGTTTACTGATAATGTTCAAAGAACCTCAAAGTTTGCTAGAGAATTACAAGAAACCCACACAAAAAACTATGCAAAATTTTTGTTAACAAATGAAATAAAAAATTTAAATAAAACAACTGTTGATCAAGTTATGTCAAATATTGAACTTAAATTAAAAAAAGAAATGCCTGAAGATTTAGATATCTCTCAAATAAAAACTGAAATTTACCAAGAACTATTGAAAAATCGTAGAAAAGTAGCAAGTTTATCAAACAGAGGCTTGTTATCAACAACAATAACTCTTGATGAAAAGTTAACTCCTGAAGAGCAAATAATAGCACAAAACATTGCGGGGGAATTTTTTAATAAATGCCAAGTTTATGAGTATCACAAACTTGAATCTGATGAAGATAACATAAAATATTACTCAGAATTTGAACCACTAGAAATATTACTTAGAAAGGCTTATAGAAAAAGAACCAACGAAAAAATCAAAGTTGAACAAGTAAAAACCACTGAAGAACACAAAGTATTTGAAAAAATGTTTAATTCAAACATGTTCATAGAATCAGATAATAAAATATTCTTAAAGTCCTGGTGTATTGAAGTTAAATCAGAATTAAATAAAGAAAGCAATATAAAAAATTATTATGACACTTGGGCAAACGGAACAAATACTCCCCTAATGAAAACAAGCATGCACACAGGCAATTTACAAACTGATGAAAGAGAAAAAATAGAAACACAATTTTCAAACAAATTGTTAAACAACATGGTATTAATTGCCACACCAACACTAGAACTTGGAATAGATATTGGAGATCTCGACTTAATAGGGTTACTTTATGCTCCGCCATCCCCCGCACAATACACTCAAAGAGTGGGGCGAGCAGGACGTGGAGATAGAAAACACCAGAGAAGTTCACTAGCTTTGACATATTTCTCAAAATCTCCTGTTGACTCTTGGTATTTTAATAAACCAAACGAATTGGTAGAAGGAAAAATAAACCCGCCTGCATTTACAATAGATATTGAAACCCCTTTAAAAAAATCATTATACGCCTCTTTCTTATTTTTATTATTAAATCACAAAAATTTTATGCCAATAATGAATTCTGAAAAAGTAATGAATCCAGATTTTTGGAGAGACCAAATAAGCACTGTCCAAGCGTTCTACAATCAACACAAAGAAGATATAAATTCAGAATTGGATAATTACATTACTGAAACATTTTCTGAATTTAAAAACAGATTTACCTCAACACAAATAATCGAAGAATGGTTTACAAAGTTAATTGAATACAACAAGATTCAATCAATTACTGGAATGAACAGAACTCAATTCGACAGTTTAACTTATTTAAGAGATGCTGGACTTTTACCGGATTATGCTTTTGGTGACGCAGGAGTTATAATAACCACAAACGAAGGCGAAAAAATACTAAATTTCCAATTAATGGCCGTTTGCCCGCCTTCAAGTCTTGATTATAAAAAGAGACGGTTTTCTTGCAAAAAAATCGTAGTTAACAAAATCAACTGCTTAAGAGATGAACTAAATGAATCATTAGTATGCACTGCTTGTGGAAACCTACTTTATACTAACATTAAAGATAATTGTGAAATTTGTGGAGCACCATTATTAGATAAAAGAATAGAAAAGATAAAATATCCGCACGCAGTAATAGCAAGAAAATCTACATTCTCTTTAAAACAAAAATATGTCGAATGGAATTATAGTATAGTTGATCCACCTGCATTAAATTTTGAAAAAAATAAAATAATCTCCAAACCATTTCAAACAAGTGTTTGTATGACCTTTGATAATGTTATTTCTGAAGAAAATTCTGAAGAATACTTTTTATGCGAAAGGTGTGGGGAAATTTATTTAAAATCAGAAAAGAAGTCAAAAAGCGGATGTTTTCATAAAAAAGCAGATTGGAAAATAGGAGAATTAATGAAAACAAGAGCAGTATTAATCAACCTTAGCCAATTCAGTCCAATTCCGTCAATAATAACAATAAAAAATGCATTAATCTCCGCAATTATGATAGATGCGGGTTGTGAAGATGGCGAGATTAATGCAATAGAACTTGGAGGAAATAAGTTAGTCCTATTTGATGATGTAAAAGGAGGAGTTGGATTTGTAGATAGGTTATCTGAAGATCCTAAAAAAATAATTGAAATAGCAAAAAAAATGTGTGAATCTGACTGTTGTGCAAATGGTTGCATAAAATGTATTGGAAGTTATTGGAGAAGAAACGAGTTAAAAAGATTAAATAAAAAAGATCCACAAGTAATTGAAATACTTGGTGCGTTATTAAAACTTTTTTAATAAAAATTACTAGAAGAAAATTGGAGGTTTAATTATGGATTTGAAAGTATTTTTAGTAACTGGGAGTTTTAAGAAGAGTGAAACTCCAGAAAAAGAAGAAAAGATATATGTTCTAGCCAAAGATATTTCTGAAGCTTTAGAAAAAGCAAAACCATATTTTTATGCATCTGATGGAATAATTTTTGATATTGAATCAAAACCTTATAAGATCATACAATGAATGTGTTATTATGTTTGCCAAAGATATTCATTCTGATTTGAATTCTGAAAAAATAGAGATTCTATCAAAACAGGGTTCTGTTTTGGTTGTTGCTAATCCTGGTACGGGTAAGACTTTTCTTTTGGCTCATAAGTTTTTGGATTTGGTAAAGAATGGGGTTCCTGTAGAGGATATTTTGTGTTTGACTTTTACTAGAAAGGCTAAGAAGGAGATGGAGGATAGAATTCTAAAATCTTTGAAGGATAATGGTTTTGAATCTGGTAAGTTGAATGTTTTTACTTTTCATTCATATGCTTTGGATGGAATTGAAGAGGACGATATTGTTTCGAGTGATTTGTTGAGGTTTAATATTTACGAGTATTTATTAGAGAATGAGGTTTTTATTTATCCTGATGAGTATTTGTTGGAGAATATTGTTCCTAAGTTGGAGAATGCTATTAGGTATATTAAGAATTATGGGGTTTTGCCGGGGTTGATTAATTCAAATAAGGTTAAGTCTTTGATTGAGGATTTGAAGAAAGGAAAGAAAATAACTTATACTAAAGAGCAGTTAGAAGTTTATTTTGACCATTTTTTAAATATTTTCAAGAATTATGAAGAAAGTAAAACGGGTAGTGATTATACTGATATTTTAATTAATTTTTTGAAAATTAAGATGGATAAGTTCAAGTGGGTTTTAGTTGATGAGTTACAGGATGTTAATAATTTAGAAGCCCAGATTGCTTTAAAGTCCGGAGAAAACTTTTTCACGGTCGGGGACAAAAAGCAAGCGATTTTTGGATTCCAAGGCGGGTCTATTTCTAATTTTGAGTTATTCAAAGAGTTAGGAACTGAAGAAAAGTTAGTTGATAATTTTAGAAGTACTAATGAAATTCTTGATTATGCCAAGGCATATTATTTATCAAAAAACCAAACTGCTTTGGATGAATTGAAGGATTTGAAGAGTGCAAAGGATTTGAGTGGGAAGAAACCCGTAGTAATTGAGTATGATAAGGATGATGATGGGAAGATTGTTGTTTTAGCGAAAGAATTAGTTAAAGATTTGAAAGAGGATGAGCAAGTTGGAGTAATTGTTAGAACTAATGGTCAGATTTTAAAATACTCTAAGTTATTCAACAATGCAGGTGTAGATTTCTCAGCGACTTTTAGTTCGAGTTCGGAGGAAGCTAGGGAAAATATAATTAGGTTCATTAAAGCTATTTTTTCTAGTGATATTGAAGTTATTAAGAATTCTTTTTTTACGCCTTTTTTTCCTTGTGAGATGCAAAAGTCTTTTGAATTGAGTTCAAACAAAAAACTAACTTTAGAAGAGCTTAAGGTAGTGTGTCCTAAGTTTTTTGAGTTAAAAGAGAAAACAAAAAATATTGAGGATGTTAATACGTTATTCAAAGAAAATATTCTACCCGTTT
>JAQVQJ010000115.1 GCA_028701635.1 Clostridia bacterium
AAAAAACGGTCATGAAATTAACAGAAAACATGGGCTGCCTCAAACCTCTGGACGGCGGGCCCTTAAGTAACGCAAATACCGTGGAAGCATTAACTCCTTTGCTTATAAATATCGCAAAACTCAACGGCCTGAAAGACCTGGGAATCAACTTCTCCTGAAGTCTTTCCTTTTTTTCAGGCAATTTTTCAACTTTTTTTAGGGAAAATTCTCAAGTCCTTTTCTGGCAAGCTATTTTTCTGACCGAAATAAAGGTACAGATTACTTTTTCTTTATTCTATAATATAAATATAGAATGCATATTATTAAAATAATAAAGATTACAAAATATATTAAAGGCATTCCATAAATCATTACAGCACTGGATCTTATAGCCATGATTTTTTATACGGGGTCAACATTTAAACATTTTTCATTAAGCATTGCATGGCATGATCCGGTACAGTTTCCTAACATTTTTTTTTCTCATCCTCTTTTTTGATGCCTCCATATAAAGAGCCGCCGCAATAGCTCAATCCTTCGGAGTTCCACCCCTTAACCCTTGAGCTTCGCGATCCAGCCGGGCCAGGCCGTGTATTTCCTGAAGAAGCCCTCCTCCTCTTCTCGGCTCCTAAGAAGGAGGTTCTGCGGTCAGATCTTGCGCATCTGGTAGGGTTCCGGCGGGCTACTGGATTGTTTATGCAGGGGTGATTCACTCTTAAAGAAGTAAGAATAATCGACATTTAAGATTAATACTTAATTATAACACATAACTTTCAGATAAATATAGATAAGTTTTATTTAATATGTAATTTATAGAAAGATTATGAAAAACTCAAAAATGCAAAGGCCTATAAAACAACACTATGTACCAAGGTTTTATCTTAAGGAATTTTCTATAACTGAAAATAAACAATATTATATTTATGATTTTAATAAATCGTTGGGAAGAAGTTATAAAACGAACATTAGGAAGGTAGCATGTGATAAATATTTTTATGATGCGCTTAAAAAGAATCCCAACTATTCAATAGAGGAATCTTTAAGTTTTCTTGAATCTAAACTTAGTCCTGTATATAAAAAAATAATAAACCTAAAAGATATTAATCATCTAAGTGAAGTTGAAAAAGGTTTACTTGCAGTTTTTATTATTCTTCAATGGAGAAGGACAAGAGAACAAAGGAATAATGTAGAAGGATTGATTAAAAGTTCATTTGAAAATCAAAAAAGAAATAGAACAGATGTGAATACGATTGAAAAAATAAACTCATTCGGAGAATTTGTCTGTAACAATGAAGGATTAATACGATGTTACCACAATATGGCGATATATTCAAATATAGAATATACAACCAAAGTTCTTTTAAATATGGGATGGACATTATACATAAATCAAACTGATCGCTCATATTGGACATCTGACAACCCTGTTGTTATAGACAGTCCAAAAAAAGACGATTCTGAATATTCATGTCCTATCCAAAAAGGGTGTAAGATATATTTCCCTTTGACTCCAAAAACTTGTTTACTTCTATATGATTCTGCTTTTTTTGAATTCCCTTCGAAAATATTTGATACTTCATTGCAAAGTGTTCTTGAAAAGAATATATTTCATATTGAACAATCAACAAGACATATTTATTCACATGACGATTTCACCCCTTTTTAAGTGACTATCTTGAAAAGTCCATGTCTCCAGAGCATGGCCTGAACTATTGGATTTTGGAGGTTCAATACTGGGCTTTCTCCCATAACATCCGGTCAGCAGAAGAGAAAACGGAGAATAAAAAGGCGGCTGGATTCTTAAAGGTGTGAAATCCCTTAAAAACGGCTTCCGGGCTTGCAGGCGGGCAGACTCTAAAGCGTTTTTCTCCGGACTGCTCCGAAAAAAACCGAAGGAAATTAAACCGGCTCTCGATCCTCGCGAACAAATAAGGCGGAAGTTAGATTTATCTTTCCGGACTGCTTCGGATTTATCTTATCAGTGCTAACTACCCCGATCAGGACAAAACCGCGCGAAGAACTACGCAGGCCAGCACCAACAATTAACACAATAAGGATGTTTTAATAATAAATAGGTAATTGGAACATGTCAAATAATTATATCACGCAGTATATATAATAAATATGGTAAGGTCAAAACAAGTGAACTCATAAATATTAATATTTCTTATTTGACAATGGACAAAAAGTAAACAGGTAATAATATATGGAAATTTACAACTTAATAGTTAATCCGAATCTTACCTCACAAGAATTTGGGATAATCATATTACCAATCACAGGAGTGTTGCTTGGATTAGTATATGCTGCTCACATATACTGGTTGCAAGGGGGATTCTCGAAGTTAGAATATACACGAAATATTTTAGAAAACTTGATGATTTCTGGCGGAAAAATTGTTTTGGATCTATTGATTGGTGCTAGTATTGTAAGTTTATTTTCAATAGTTAGGTCAATTCATTTGGTTAGTATAACATTTTGGATTTTTGCTATTGTGTTTCTTATTGATCTTTTTAAATATACCGCAGAAAAAGGAACAATTGAATCCATATTCTCTTCAAAATACATTCCAAATAATTATGGAACACTTCGCCTATATGTAAGAAAAATATTAAATGTCGGGGCAATTAACTGTGTTATATTATTGGCTTTAATTTTTATTGTTATAGTATATCCAATAATTTTGAACTATGAATCAGGTAAAATATGGATAATGAACGAAAAAAGCATAAATTATTTTGTTTTATTGTCAACTATTATATCTATGTTGTATACAAAAACACTCCTTACACAAGCGTTTAAAGTCAAAAAAGATATCGAAATTCGACTAATAAGTGAAAATGAAAATAGAGCTAGTATTCTTGAAAAACAAGAATTAACTTGGAATAAAGATAAAAATACATTAGAGCAAAAAATTATTTTGGAAAGACTACGTTCTATCGAGATTTTTCCATTCATTGAAATAGAAAAGTTGTTCTCAAAAGAATCATGGACATCTAGAGATTTAGATAAAAAACCGGTGTTAGATGGTTATCCTTCCATTACTGGATATGAAAGTTGTCATTTAAATCTAATTATACCTTATTTAATGGATGATCTACAAACAAGAGAGTTTATTTTTAGGTGGACAAAAATAATTTTTAAAACATTAGTAAAATCTAAGTCGGATGTCAAAAAATACAGTATTTCTTTTTTCCGTAAAGAAAAGAAATCACCAAAGACTCATTTTGCAATAATTAGAGCAAGTAGAAGAGAAATTCTCAAATCTTTAGAATCCTCAATAAATGATGAAGATTTTGTAAAAGGGTTGCTGAGTAAATATTTCACAGAGGCTGTATATGAATATTAAAATTATAGAAGTTAGGCGCATGAGATGTAAAACCAAATATATGAAAGCTTGCCAATAATATTCTTGGGATTTTTCCTGAAATTAATAAGTAAACACATGTTATCGTTTTATAATAAAATAATAATATAATTTACAAAAATTGCGAGAAAATCCTGAAGATACTAATAACCATAGTGCTTATGGTTTGTTTCTGTTTTTAAAAAAAGAGGAAGAGGCAGCCATTAAAGAAACAAAAAAACATATGGGAGAGTTGGAAGAGATAATTCAAGCGTGAATTCCTTTTTGACCATCGGTCTTTATTGATTTTACAAAATTACCTACCTTTATAGTTAAATCAATTTCATCGTCAATCGTCATACCCACATTGAGAGGTTTCATCACATCTCTTTTTGTAGTTGAAGAAGCTAGGCCGTTTATAGTTAAGCTTTCGATAAGTCCGGGTACTTTTTTAACAATGGTTTCAGTTTCATCGCTTTCTAATATGGCTATTTTTTCTTGGATATGAATAACTTTAAGATAGGCTTTTACGATTTCTTCATTTTCAATAATTTCTTTTGTATCTGGATCAATAATTTCTTCTCCTTCTTCATAGACATAAAATTTCATATTTTTAGTTACGCCATCGCTAGCTCCTTTATTTATTATTACCCTGTATTTATCTTGGATTTTAGCTATCTTTCCTATTATTTGTTTATATTCAGTCATAATTTCTTCAACCCCTTTAATAAATTATCTAATGTATCCTTATTAGTTCGAGAGACATCTTCTGGAACATATATTTTTAAATAGAAATC
>JAQVQJ010000116.1 GCA_028701635.1 Clostridia bacterium
AAGCATTAAATCCTGGTAAAATAACTGCTATTTTCCCTCCGGCAATAAAACAAAATATGGCCATTAAAAAAATACAAATTAAAAATGCAACAACTCCATATATTACACCCTGTATAATAAATGGACCTCTAATAAACCAATCGGATGCTCCAACAATTCTCATTGTGCTTATTTCTGCTCTAGAACTATCAACAGCGAGCTTTATAGTATTAAATACAACCAAGATTGCCACAAATATCAATATTATTCCAGCTATAATTCCGAATTTATTAATATTGGATGTAATTGAATATACTTTTTCAATTGTATCTTTTTTTTCAGAATAATCAACCTTTTCTATCAATTTTGCGTAGTCGGATGTCTGGAGTGTATTTGATACCTGTTCGTACTGTACAGCTTCTCCGTTTGTTACTATATTTAATGACGGTAAAAACGGATTATCTCCTACTTGCTCCAATGCCCTAGCAAGAACAGCATTATCTCCATGCTTTTCGTTAAATATTAATAACGCTTGATCTTTCGAAATGTATTCTATACTCTTAACCTCTGGCGAAGATGACAAAATTGCAACCTTAACAGCCATTATATCTTCTTCTGATGCGTCTTCTTTAAAATATGCTGTAATATCTATTTTATTCTGTATTTCCGAAGTAAGATAGCTCATCATTCCTTGCAAGAAAAAAGTGGAGCTAACTAACATCATAGCAACCAATAAAACAAAAATTGTGGCAATTGAAATCCCTTTGTTTCGGTTTAAATCTTGTAATGCGAATTTTAAAATCCTTAAAAAGTTTTTGGACATTTTGATTTGCCTTTAATATTAAATTATAAATCTTCCTGCCTCTTCATCTCTTACCAATTTTCCCTTTTCCAATGTAATAACTCTCTTGCCAAGTTTATTAATAACTTCCCTATCATGAGTTGCAAGAATAATTGTTGTTCCTGCCTGATTTATTTTCTGTAAAAGAGATATAACCTCGTATGTATTATAAGGATCCAAATTTCCGGTTGGCTCATCGGCTATTATAATCTCTGGATGATTTACCAATGCTCTGGCAATTGCCAATCTTTGTTGCTCCCCACCAGAAAGCTCCGAAGGAAAATTATCCTCTTTTCCAGATAGCCCTATTACATCCAAGACTTTTGGAACTTCAATTTCTATTTCCTCATCTTCCTTACCTTCAACCGCCATAATATAAGCAACATTCTCATAAACTGTTTTTGTAGGCAAAAGTTTATAATCCTGATAAATAACTCCTATTTTTCTCCTAATCTCCTGAAGTTTAGACGAATCAAAGTTGGACATATTCGTGTTTTGAAAAAATACCTCTCCAACACTAGGACTCTCAAGTCCTAGAATTAATCTTGTTAGTGTAGTCTTTCCAGATCCAGACTTTCCAACAATAGAAACAAACTCACCTTTTTTTATTTCAAAGGAGATGTCCTGAAGGACTACCGTTTCTGCCTGATAAATTTTGGTAACATTATTAAATCTTATCATTGGGCTTTTAGCTTAATTTCTGATTCTATAAATTTATCTAAGTCTCCATCTAAAACCGATTCTGCATCCGATGTTTCATACTGCGTTCTTAAATCTTTTACCATTTTATAAGGATGCAACACATAAGATCTTATTTGATTTCCCCAAGATGCCGAGATTAGATCACCCTTCAATTCCTTAAGTTGCATTTCTTTTTTGACTTCTTGTAATTGCGTTAACCTAGAATATAAAATTTTCATTGCATTTTCTCGGTTTTGCAACTGGCTTCTCTCTGACTGCGAAACTACTGCTTGTCCACTAGGAATGTGTGTTATTCTTACCGCAGACTCAGTTTTATTAACATATTGACCACCAGGACCAGAAGCTTTAAAAGTTTCTATTTTCAAATCATCGGGCTTATCTCTAATTCTCTTGCGTCCTCTATTTCTGGCAATACATTTACCAAAGCAAAAGATGTTTGACGCAAATTTTTTGCGTTAAATGGAGATTGACGCACCAATCTGTGCACTCCAGCTTCTTTTTTAAAAAATCCATACGCGTAAGAACCATCAACTTCCATTATAACAGATTTCGTTCCAATTCTTCCCTCTGGACCTCCAGATTCTCCAAAAGTTTGATGAACAATCGTTGTCTTAAAACCTTTTGTGGCGCAATATTTTTCATACATCCTCAACAACATTGTCGCCCAATCCTGAGAATCTTGTCCGCCAGCTCCCGAATATATCTCCAATATAGCATTGCCTGTATCATATTTTCCCGATAAAAAAGTTTTAAATTCCTGCTTTTCGATATCCTTCTCTATTCCCTCAAGATCTTCATTAATTTCAATCTCGATTTCTATTTTTTCAATAGACTCAATCTCTTCTTTTAAGGCAGATATTTCTTGCTGAATTTTAGCGGCATTTTCGGTGTTGCTCCAAAAATCGGGTTTAAGAGTTTCTAGTTCTAGTTTTTTTATTTTCTCTTTTTTTTCCTCAATATCAAAGACACTCCACCAAATGATGGAGCCTGGCTTTTAATTCATCAATTTTAGATATTTTTTCTGCCATTTACTTTAGCTTATCATATTATTTGAGCCGCTTGCAAGAATCGGACTTGCGTCTGCTGTTTACGAAACAGCTGCTTTACCACTAAGCTAAAGCGGCGTGTTACTCCCCATATCTAACGCCTCACTTCAGAGGGTATTTCCGGCATCTCCCTTACTTCTCCTTGTTGCCACACCCTAAATTGTTGTATGCCCCTTCGTGTATCCCTGCGGATTCCGCGAAAACTATTATACTCCATAAAAAATATGATTCCCGAAACAATAACCAATAAAAGCACCCAAAACCAAAGCTGCTTATAAATTGGAGTTTTTGGATTTGCGTCTGTCATATTATTAATACGCAGAATAATTAATAAATAAATTAAATCTGAGCGAGTGAGGGGAATCGGACCCCCGTCTATTCCTTGGGAAGGAATCATTCTACCATTGAACCACACTCGCTAAAATCTACACTAATTTTATATTGCTCCAGTAACCCACTTCCAAAAATTTACAAATATTCCGGGCCAATTTTTTGCGTCCCAAACATTCTCATCTTGCTTTTGTTCTTTTTTACTTTCTGGAGTTATAAAAGAAACAACTTTTTCTCCTGGCCTTTGCATTCCCTGCTCTTCTCTCGCAATTTTTTCAATATAATCGCTATTATCAGAATTTTTTATCTTATCCTCTAAATTTTGATTTTTTTCTCTTAACTGATCAATTTGTTGTTGATATTTAGCAACTTCCAGTTGGAGTGATTTTCTTTTCTTGTATATTTTTATATCAGCAACAACTAGTACTACAAAAATAATAGATATAATCGCCAATCCTATTTTCAATAAAAAATCTTTAAAACTAGCATCTCTCTTTTGTTTTTTTTTAAAATCCATTATAATATGAAATTACAAAGTTAATTTAAAGTTAATTATGAAAATAAAATCAAAAACAATATTTAATGTTACTTGGAAGGTATTAATTAGCTTGGTTGCATTAAGTACGGTAGTATTACTTATCGCTCCTTTATTCTAAATCCTAACATAAAAAATCCGCTTTTTAAAGGGCGGATTTTTGTTACTTATTACTCAAGCCCTATGCTATTTATTGCAGATTCGTAAATATCCAAAACCTTTCTTATTTGCTCTAGTCCCAAGGAATAGTCGGGGTTATAAACTATAGTGTTTCTAATTTCATGGGCCCATAAAATTTCGCTTGAGTTATCACCAATCAATCTGCTGGCTTTTTTTAACGAATCCTGAAAATCTTTTCCTTCATACTCTCTTTCTTTCAGTATATCATTTAAAAAATCATCTGCTTCGATAATCGCCAACTTAAATTCCGATTCATTCCCATACTCAATCAATCCTTTAATTTTAGCCCACTTTTTCTCTATTTGTTTCATACCATAAGACTGCCAAGAGAAAAATTCGGTAGTATCTTCTATAAATTTATACTGCAACCAACTGCTATTAAGCATAAAATATATTACTGCAGCCAAAAGAAATAAGGTAAAAATTACGCAAACCAACTTAATTGGCAAAAGAGTTGCCTGTAATTC
>JAQVQJ010000117.1 GCA_028701635.1 Clostridia bacterium
AAAACTGATGAAAAAATTGAAGAAGATGGAACAAAACTTTATACCGACCTTTATTCAAATTTTTATTATAACGATTTGATTTCTAACATTAGGCAGATGCTTGATGGATCTTTTTATAATCAAGTTAGTGGCCAGAAACTATATTTGTTAACACAAGATGTTTTTTCTATTCAAGCAGATGAAAGTAAAGATGGGGGATATAGGCTTGATTATGGACAATTTAATACCTATTTTACATATACTGATTTATTTCTTTCAAAAGAACAAATGTTAACCCCTCGTTTTAATTGCGATTCATTCATTTTTATTTCTGATTCATATGCAGATTATTTATTAGATTTTTATAATCTTGAATCAAAAAATTATTCTCAATTAATTACTGATGAACAATACGCGACCCTGTCTCTTCAATCATCAATTGATGATGTTTCTTACACATTTAGCATTAATAACATTATTTATTCGTCGTCACAAGATGCTCCAAGAACAGAATCACTTTATGGTTATTTTGGAATGATTAAATTAAATAATTCTCTATCATCGTGCGACGTGCATTTTGAAGCTGAACTCAAAAATAGTCCATATCCAGTAAAAACTGTTTTGAAAACTATTGATTCAATTGGTTATGATACAAATAATAGTGTTTTTTCATTTTATCAATACGATTTAACTCAAAAAAAATATTTAAATGATTTAAAAGCCGATATTTCTTTTCAAAAAATAAGTCAACAAAATTATAACGATACATTAATATACTTTTTTTATGTATTGATTGTTTTGTGCACTTTAATTTCATCGTTTTGCTTTTTCTCCCATAGATTTTTATTTCGTTTTAGAATATATGGGATTTTCGTTTTAAGTTTTGCTTTTGTTGCTTTCTCAATTATTGCTAATTTTATATATATTTATCCTCTTTCAAGTCTATGCTCAATCTTAGTTATTATATTTTCATATGGCGTTATTGGAAAGGAGGTTGTAGATGCATTTAAAGCAAAAATTAGCAGAAAAAATAAAACAAAATCAAAACAAAATGATGATCTTTTTTCAATCGAAATCTAAGATTAAAATTTTCTTTGATATAGTTATTCCTATTATTTTTGGATTAACTTTTTTTAGCATTCCTTTTTGTTCTTTTAGAAACGACTTAAACATCATTACGTGGGTGTTAACAATTTTGCTTTTATTATGTATCAGTTTATCGTTAATCTTTTGTCACTCCTTATTTTTTGATTTCATTAGTTTATCTTTTTTATTATTTATAATCTCAGCATTTATTTCAACCCTTCTAAATGGCATGAACAATTCATCTCTTACTCCTATTTTATTGGTTTTTCTTACCATGTTAGTTTACATGTATGTAAATGCAAATAAAAAATCTGCTAAATGGATGTTTTTATCATCTTATGCTGGGACTTGCATTTTTATTATTGTTTTCATTTTTTCGTACTGGAACGAAATATTATCATTAAATATTGACAGACTTGGTCAGTTATTCGGCGATGTAAATGATATCTCGCTTTTTTTTGGATATGGTCTTGTTTTCTCCTTATTTCTGCTACTTTTTAAAAAAGGGATTTTTGTTAAAATTATTTCTTCAATTTTAGCTATTTTATTTGTATTTTGCGGATTAACAACCGGCTCTAAAATTTTTATTTTTATTGCCCTAATAGCGGTGATTATGATAACCTTCATGAAATTTGGGAGAAAAAAACTTTGGCTTTCTTTTCTTATTGTTGGAATAATAATTACTGCAGGAATTTTTCTTCTTTCGTTACCTGTATTTGAAACGATTCGCAATCGTTTTTTAGCATTTTTTTCTACTTTTGGAATTTCCGACGCTAGTAATACTTACGATGGAAGTACTGTTAATCGTTTTATTATGTTCGCTGATGGAATTGAAATGTTTTTAAGAAAGCCATTGTTTGGTTTTGGAATTAATGGTTTTGCTAATTATGGTGGAATTACAAACGGATGGTCTCATAATCATATTTCTGAAATGTTATGCAACTTTGGGTTGTCAGGTTTTATTTTCTTTCATTACGGATTCTTTGTCTCTTTAATTTCTTATTTTAATACAAAAAAATATGAAAGAAACATTTTAGCAAGCGCAGGATTGCTACTTCTAACTTTCTTTCTAGTTGCAATGATAAGCGTTTCTTTAATAACGGAAAAAATCTACGCAATGTTAATTGGCGTTATTATTGCTAGCATGACTTCAACGAAACAAATAAAACTTAGTAATATTTTAGAAACAATAAAAAGAAGGAAAAACAAATGATAAAAGTTGTGGAAGTCATACTTGATTTAAGTAAAAGAGCTGGAGCAGAAGTTTTTTTCTTTTCCCTTTGTAAAGAATTATCTCAATCAAAAGAAATAGAACTATCTATTATTTCACTATATAACAACGTGGATTCTTCATTTGATGAATTGAGAACACTATCAAATTGCCATTTTTATACGTGTGATAAGAAAAAAGGTGTTGATTTTAGGGCTGCAAAAAAATTTAGAAAGATTATTAAAAAAATAAATCCAACCATCATTCATACGCATCGGTCTATTTTGCCAACATATTTTTTGGCATTTGGTCTCGCGAAAAGAAAATGGAAAATTGTTCATACACTGCATAGTATTCCATCAAAAGAATGTTCTAAAACAACAAACATACTGCGTAAACCCTTTATAAGGAAAAAAATGTTGGCCTTTGTTGGAATATCGAAAACCATTTCAAGTCTTTTTTTAGACGCCAATAAAAAAGCAAAAATTGTTACAATAAATAATGGAGTTATTGATTTTGATTATGATAAAAATCAACAGAAAATATATGATTTTATATCTATCGGCAGATTTACTTCAGTTAAAAATCATAAAATGTTATTTGATGTTTTTAATATGGTTTGGAAAAAACATCAAAATATAAAGCTTATTTGTTTAGGCGATGGAGAATTATTTGATGAGTCAAAAAAATATATTTCATCACTTCCGTGTTTTAAGAATATATTTTTGATTGGAGCGACTTCTAATGTTGGTTGTTATTTATCAAGTTCTAAAGTTTTCGTAATGTCATCAATTTATGAAGGCAATCCAATATCGATTCTTGAAGCACTTCATTGCGGGCTTCCTATTGTTGCTCCAAATGTTGGCGGAATACCTGATGTAATAGACAATAATGTTAATGGTATTCTTTTTCCAGTTTGCGATTATCAAGGAATGTATGATAGCATGCATAAACTGCTAATTGATGGAGAATTTTATAATAAAATGGTAATGTATAATAAGCAACATTCAAATGATTTTTCAATCCATGAATGTTCAAAAAAATATATAGATTTCTTTTATGAAATAAATCAAAAGAAGGTGTAATAAATGAAAATAGCAATAGCTGGATTAGGGTATGTAGGTTTAAGTAATGCAATTATTTTGTCACAATATAACGAAGTTTTTGCGGTTGATATTGTTGAAGAAAAAATCAGAGCAATAAACAATAGGCAGTCGCCATTTATTGACAAAGAAATCGAAGATTATTTATTAAATAAAGATTTGAATTTAATGGCGACAACGGATGGAAATACTGCATATAAAGATGCTGAAATCGTTATTATTGCGACGCCAACAAATTATGATTCAATTGAACAAAATTTTGATACTTCAAGTGTGGAAAAAGTTTTAGAGCAAGTTTTAAATGTAAATAAGAGTGCCATTATTGTTATTAAATCAACTATTAATATTAATTTTAAACTTACAAAAACTGATCCTTTGTAATTTCTAATATTTTATCAATAAATAAACATTGTTTTAATATTGTTTATAAATTTACTATTTAAGAAAATTTAAGAAATATTATTTTAAAAAATTCATATAAATTATTAATAATTATGTAAATCAAATAATTTCATCTATCATTTTAAATACGTTTTCGTCTTTTAATTCTTATAAATTTTAATCTTCTTCTATTTACATTTACTTTAATTCCATCTATAATTTATCTTTTAAAGATTATTCATT
>JAQVQJ010000118.1 GCA_028701635.1 Clostridia bacterium
ATGCCCCCTTTGCTCAGGCGTTTGCGTTCAATCAACCGGTTGGCTGAATTGATGTAAAGAACCCAGACTTCTTCATGCTGTAAGTCTGAGAATACGGGATAGATGTAATTATACACGTCTTTGCTGTTGGTAAACTTGGGATAACTCTTCAGGTTTTCCGTCATGGTGCGTCTTTTCCCCAGTTCGATGGCTGCCATAATTTTAGCTGCCCGGACATTGCCAATGCCTTTGAACTTAGAACTAAATTCTTTCAACGACAAACGGGATAACCGTGCCAGGTCTCCCTGTACTTCTTCCATGATAGATCGTGCAATTCCAAGTGAATTCATCCAGGATGATTGACTTCCCAAGACAATGGATAATAACTCTGAATCTGAGAGGTGTTCTTTCCCAAAGGAATTGATTTTGTAGATCGGTTGGTCGTTCAGTGTCCAATCCGTTGACTGACTTGTTTGTTTTTTGGTGTTCATAATCGAGTTGTTTTAAGGTGAGTAAATGATGTGCACCAAAAGGTCAGCCCCGGATCAGGGCAAACATTACCAGGGAAAATACTACCCGAACAAAGAAAGGTGTGGAGATTATCCCGCCAGTAAAACACCGTGCTGTTTGACCAGACCCCCAAGGGGCTGGGTCACCTTTGCACTGCATTTACACACGAAAACAAATCGAAGAATTCACAAACGTAAATATCTTTATTTATCAATGCGCAAGAAATCAGAAGATTAACATTTAACACTAAAAAAATGATGTAGAAATTTCTTTATTACAAAAATAAGAATCTATATTTGCTGTAAATGTATCAAATGGGAAAAAGTAAAACTTAAAAAATGACAAGTTTCGGACACTTTATAAAAACTGAAAGAGAAAAACACGAATGGACACAGACCGAATTTGGTGCTATGATTGGCATAAATTCAAGTGCCATAAGTCGAATTGAAAATGGAACTCAAAAATTTAGCAAAGACAAACTCGTGAAACTTTCAAATATATTTGATATTGATATGCAGATAATTAAAGACCTTTTTTTTGCTGATAAATTTGCTAGAGAAGCATATGACAACAAATGCTCAGACAAAGTATTTTCGGTTGCAGAAGAGACAATAAATTATCTGAAAAACATAAACACAGTACAAGCTAGACTAAATTTTTAGATAGATGAGTGAAGAATTATTACAAAGAGATCTTTTAAAAAACCCTGGCAAGATTGGGAAATGGGAATTTTATAATATTGGAGCAACGACAGTAAGGGCTTTGAAAGAATACGGTATTATTCGTAACGTGAATTATGGAAATGAAGAGAAAAAGAAAGTTGACGGGCTCATTGTACAGAAAAAAAATGTAATTGCTGTAATTGAGTATAAAAAGCCTTCAGACTTTAAAACAATAGCACAAAAAAATAAAGCAATAAAACAAGAATTAGAAGTTGCTCGAAAATTACACGCGCACATAATTATCGCTACAGACACAAAAGAAACTGTTTGGGTTAATGTTGCCACAGGCAACACTATTAAAGATGAAAATGGAAAAGAGATTAAGACAAACTTTGATATTAAAGACGAAAGACTTCCTGAATTGATTGAAAAAATTAAATTCTCAATCAATGAGATTAATGACCAAATAAAGCCAAAGAAACTTGTTAATCCTACAGATTTAGCAAAGCAAATATGGCAAGACATTTGGTCAGTTAGTGGCGCAACCCCCGAAAACTGTTTATACACTTTTGTTGAATTATTTATTTTCAAATACCTTAGCGATTTAGGTGTTTTGCAAGGCCTCTTCAGTTTCAATTCTCTGTTTGAAAGCTATAATGGAAACACAGAAGATGAAGTTTTAGAGAATTACGCTAGTGTAATCCGTCCAAAAATTAAAAATCTTTTCCCCGAAAATCCAAAAGATAAAACAACAATTATCAACGGGACAATATTTGTTAGTAAAGACCAAAAAGCAGTAAAAGGATATAGCTCTGTTTTTAGAAAAGTACTTCGAAAATTTATGGATTATGGGAAGTTGGAACATATAGATTATGATTTTAAAAGCCAGTTGTTTGAGAGTTTTCTTAAAGAAAGTATAAGCAAAAAAAATTGGGGACAATTCTTCACACCATTGAAAGTGGTTCGTGCAGTTATAGAAATGGCTAAAGATGATATAAAAGAAGGAATTAAGATTTGTGATCCGGCCTGTGGAGTTGGGAAATTTTTATTAGAGCCAATCGCAACAAAACTTGATCAATTTTACGAAATCAAACAAGGAGAGTTATTACCTAAAATAACAATTAGAGGTTACGATAAAGGATTTGATAAAGACGAACAAAAAACAATCATACTGGCAAAAGCTAATATGCTGATTTATTTTTCTGATCTAATTAAAGACAACCCAAACATGACAAAAGAATTTGCAAAGCTTTTCAACGATAGTTTTTTATTGAAAACAAATTCAATATTGGGAACTCTTTCAGAACCAGTAGAGAATGAATATGATTTAATACTCACAAATCCTCCTTATGTGACAAGTGGAAGCAGTAATCTTAAGGATGAGATTAAAAAAGATGGAAGCCTAGTAGGTCATTATAAAATTAATGCAGTAGGTGTTGAAGGACTTTTTATGGAGTGGATAATTAAAGCTTTGAAACCAAATGGGAAAGCTTATATAATCGTTCCAGATGGTGTATTCACAAGACAAAACGACAAAAATCTTCGTCAGTTTATTGTTGATGAATGCTTTATTGATGCTATTATATCGTTACCTTTAAAGACGTTTTTTACAACCATTAAAAAAACATATATACTTTGTATAACAAAGAAACAAGACAAAACCAAGAGTCAAAACACTCCTATTTTTAATTATTTGGTTTCTGAAATAGGCGAAAGCAGAGACGTTTATCGTTTTGATATTGACAAAGACGATTTATTAGAAGCAGTTAAGTTATTTTCATTCTTCAAGGGCAATAAAAGTTGCTTCTCGTCTTTCAATACCGATCCAAGATGTAAGATTATGGATGTGAAAACATTTGTTGATAGTATAGATTCAAGTTGGGATATTGACAAATTTTGGGATAAAAATGAGAAAATTTCTCTAGGCGTAATTGATGAAAATAAAATTGTTAAGATTCAAGAGTTCCCTCAAATATTAGAAGAAGTAAATAACACGATAAAGTGTTTACAGCAACAAGCACTGGATATCGACCTGCCACCAAAAGCGAATTTTAAAAAAGTATGTATTAAAGATATTTTTGACATAACAAGTGGAAATTCTAAATTGACTAAAGATTATATTGATAAAAACAAAGGGAAGTATGTTGTATACTCAGCAAACACTAAAGAAAATGGAGTATTCGGATATTTAAATAATTTTGACCACAATACAGAATGTATTCAGATAACGACTAACGGTGTTTATGCAGGAACAGTTTTTTATAGAGAAAAACATAAATTCTCAATAAATGGGGATGCAAGACTTTTAATTAAAAAAGACAAAAACTTGGATTATAAATACCTGACAATAGAATTGAAAAAAGCTTTTACTGAACATAATTTTAATTGGGAAAATAAACCGACAATTACAAAGATTAAAAACATCGAACTAAATGTTCCTGTTAAGAATACAGGAATCTATGACCTTGACTACCAAATTCAAATTTCTGACAAATGCAAAAAGATCGAGCAGATTAAAAAGAATATTTCATTAGAGCTTGAGAAAATATCTAAGACTGAAATTGATTTTTAATTACTCAAACAGGCCTTCACCTATGTATTACCAAGTTGCTCAATAAGTACTTATTGGATAAGTACCTGACCAAATAAGGATAAAATTTTTGATAAAAAGTGCTTGGGAATAAAAATTCTATTATTTGTTCACTTTTCAACCCCCTAACTCTCACACCCTCAAACCAAACCCCCACAACAAAAACCAAAGGTTTTAGTTGTGTCCGTCGGAAGACCCCAGCGCCGCCCTGCCGAAAAAAGACAATTGCCTGCCCTTTCATTTCCCGTA